>JAICZD010000127.1 GCA_025933855.1 Modestobacter sp.
GGCCCGCCGCCGTCCCCAGAGGTTCACCGCCGCCGCCCGCGGCTCACCGGCGGACGCCGCGGCCGTGACGTCGCCGGGCGCCGGTCGGCCGGACGCCGGCCGGCACGGTCAGCCCGTCGCCGGACGGCGGCGGGCCGGCAGCTCGATCACCGGATAGGCCTTGGCCACCGCGACCGCCACCACCGAGGCGAGCACCCCCTTCAGGACGTCGCCCGGCACGAAGGTCATCGAGGCGCGGAACGCGGTGACCAGCGGCACGTCCGCGAACACCGTGGTCAGCGGGATGGCGATCGCGTAGATGACCACGACGCCGCCGACCAGGTTGGCGATCAGCGACCAGGCCAGGTTGAACCGCCGCCAGAACAGCTGGGTGAGCAGCCCGACGACGAACGCCGCGACCGGCCAGCTGTAGAGGAACCCGGCCGTCGGGCCGACGAAGACGCTCAGCCCGCCGCGGCCACCGGAGAGCACCGGCGCCCCGACCGCGACGACCGCGAGGAAGACCAGCAGCGCCAGGCCGCCCCGCTTGGCGCCCAGCACCGAGCCGGCGAGCATGACGCCCAGGGTCTGCGCGGTGATGGGCACCGGAAAGCCGGCGACCGGGATCGGTGGCACCAGGCCCAGCACGGCGACGATGGCGGCGAACAGCGCCACGTAGGCGAGGTCACGGGTCTTCACGGGGCCGGAAGCTACCGGACGCGGCCCGGGCGCCTCAGGGCCGCGCCCCCCGGCCTCGCGCACACGCCCCTGCCTCAGGTCTGCAGCCACACGGCTGTGTCAGACGGCAGCCGGCCGCCGTCCACCGGGCCGCTGGCCAGCAGCACCCGGCCCTCGGGTACCGGCACCGGAGCGCCGGACAGGTTGAGGTAGCAGACCAGGCCGCCGGACCGGCGGAAGGCCAGGCAGCCGGCCGGAGCGGGCAGCCACTGCAGGTCGTCCCCGGCGAAGGACGGCGACGAGCCGCGCAGCGCGAGCGCCCGCCGGTACAGCGACAGCATCGAGGCGTCGTCCCCGGCCTGCGCGGCTGCGGTCAGCGGGCCCCAGCCGGCCGGCATCGGCAGCCAGGTCTGCGGCGAGGCGGAGAAGCCGTAGGGCGGCTCGTCGCCGGACCACGGCATGGGCACCCGGCAGGCATCCCGGCCGCGCTCGGTGTGCCCGGACCGCTCCCAGATCGGGTCCTGCAGCGCCTCGTCGGGCAGGTCGACGTCGGGCATCCCGAGCTCGTCGCCGTTGTAGACGTACGCCGCGCCGGGCAGGGCCAGCTGCAGCAGCGCGGCCGCGCGGGCCCGCCGGGTGCCGAGCTCGCCGCCGCCGTAGCGGGTGACGTGCCGCGGCCGGTCGTGGTTGGACAGCACCCAGCAGGCCGGAGCCGGGGTGGCAGCGACGGTGGCCAGCGACGAGTCGATCGCCGTCCGCAGCTCCTCGGCGTCCCACTCGGCGGTGAGCAGCTTGAAGTTGAACGCGAGGTGCAGCTCGTCGGCGCTGAGGTAGCGGGCCAGCCGGTCGTCGTCGGACACCCACACCTCGCCGACGGCCATCGAACCGGGACAGCCGTCCAGCACCCGGCGCACCCGGCGGTGGACGGCGTGCACGCCGTCCTGGTCGAACCGGTGGTCGCCGGGACCGTGGTCGGCGAGCAGGCCGGTGTCCGCCGTCGGCAGCATGTCCGGCAGCCCCTCGGGCTTGGCCATCCCGTGCGCGACGTCGATCCGGAACCCGTCCACCCCGCGGTCCAGCCAGAACCGCATGGTGGTCTCCAGATCGGCGACCACCTCGGGGTTGGTGAAGTCCAGGTCAGGCTGCTGCGGGGCGAACAGGTGCAGGTACCACTGGCCGTCGGGCACCCGCGTCCATGCCGGCCCGCCGAACACCGAGGGCCAGTTGTTCGGCGGCCGGTCGCCGTTCGGACCGGCGCCGTCCCGGAAGACGTACCGCGCGCGCGCCGGCGAGCCGGGGGCGGCGGCCAGCGCCTCGGCGAACCAGGCGTGCCGGTCGGAGCTGTGGTTGGGCACCAGGTCGACGGTCACCCGGATGCCGCGGGCGTGCGCGTCGGACAGCAGCGCGTCGAAGCCGGCCAGGTCGCCGAAGACGGGCTCGACGTCCCGGGGATCGGCGACGTCGTAGCCGTGGTCGGCCATGGGGGAGGGGTAGAACGGCGTGATCCACAGGGCGTCGACGCCGAGGTCGGCCAGGTACGGCAGCCGGTCGCGGATGCCGGCGAGGTCGCCCACCCCGTCGCCGCTGCCGTCGGCGAAGCTGCGCACGTAGACCTGGTAGAAGACCGCATCGCGCCACCAGTCGCTGCCGGACCGGTCGGTGCGCCACCGGTGCAGGGCGGATCGGGCGGCCGGGGACGTCGGGTGCTGGTGCAGCGGGTGCTCCTCGGGGGTCACGCCACCCGGTCCGGCCCCGTCCAGAGGCT
Source organism: Modestobacter sp. (assembly GCA_025933855.1). Taxonomy (GTDB): domain Bacteria; phylum Actinomycetota; class Actinomycetes; order Mycobacteriales; family Geodermatophilaceae; genus Modestobacter. The sequence continues at coordinate 2,423 of JAICZD010000127.1, forward strand.
CGCGCCGAGCTGGCGAGGCGTGAGGGGGACGGGGTCCTTCAACGGTTCTGCATGCTACGCGCCGCCATCTCCAGGTAGCCCCACAGCGTGGCGTCCTGGTCGGCCGGCAGCTGCAGCGAGTCGACGGCCGTGCGCATGTGGGTGAGCCAGGCGTCCCGCTCGACCTCGCCGATGGCGAACGGCGCGTGCCGCATCCGCAGGCGCGGGTGACCGCGCTGCTGGGAGTACGTCCGCGGGCCGCCCCAGTACTGCTCCAGGAACATCCGCAACCGGGTCTCCGCGCCGTTCCAGTCGTCGGCGGGGTACAGCGGGCGCAGCACCGGGTCCTCCCGGACGCCGGCGTAGAAGCGGGCGACGAGCGTGCGGAAGGTGGCCGCGCCGCCCACCTCGTCGTAGAAGCTGCGCGCGGCGGGCTCCGACCGGCTCGTCTCGCTCATGCCCCCGATCGTCCCTCAGGCACGGCGGCGGAGATCACGGGGGGACGGACGGCGGCGTGCCGGGGACGGTGGCCGCCGAGCAGGGCACCGAGCGGGCCGCTGATGGCGAGCAGGCCCAGGCCACCGGTGAGCGCGACCACGGTGCTCGGCCGGAACAGCTCCGCGCCGAGCCCGGCCAGCACCACGCCGAGCCCCTGGGCGCCGGAGAGCCCGGCCACGGCCACGCCGAAGGCCCGGCCGCGATAGGCGTTGGGGACGGCCTGCACGAAGGCCACGTTGAGCGGGATGGTGAAGGCCCCACCCAGGCCGGCCAGGAAGAGCAGACCGAGCACCAGGGGGAACGTGCCGGTGCCGGTGCCCAGCCACAGCGGCACCAGACCGGCCAGCAGCACGCCGGCCACCGACAGCACCGCCAGCGGGGCGAGCAGCCGGTCCCGGCTGGCCGGGGGGCACAACCGCCCCACGAGCAGGCCGCCGATCGCCGTTCCGGCGGGTGCGGCGGCCAGCAGCAGGCCGGTGGACGACGTCCTCCCGCCCAGCTGCAGAGCCAGCGGTGTGGCGATGCCCTCGGGCGCGTTGGCGAACAGCGCGCCGACCCACAGCAGGCCCACGATCGCGACCAGCCGCGGCGACCCCGCGATCAGCCGCAGGCCGCTGCCGGCGTCCCGCCACAGGGAGCCGCCGCCCGTGCCCCCGGCCGCCGCGTCCCCGGCGTCCAGCACGGGGGCCGGCCGGCGCCGCAGGCCGTGCGTCAGCCACAGCGCCGAGACGGCGAAGGTGGCGGCGTTCAGCAGCAGCGCGACGGATGGCGGGTAGGCCGCGAGCAGGGCTCCGCCGAGCAGGAAGCCGATCAGCTGCGCGACCTGCAGGGTCACGCCGGTCAGCGACGTCGCCACGGCGTACCGGTCCCCCTCCAGGACCTCGGCCGTCAGCGCCGACCGCGCCGCCTCGAACGGCGGCGCGCAGACCGACACCACGAGCAGCAGCGCCAGCAGCACGGCCAGCGGCGTTCCGGGCACGGCCATGCCGGCCACCAGCACGGCGCGCAGGACGTCGCTGGCGATCAGGACGCGGTGCCTCGGCAGCCGGTCGGCGAGCGCCGCCAGCACCGGCCCGCCGACCAGCCACGGCAGGTAGCTGATGGCGAAGGTGACCGCGGACAGCAGGGCCGAGTCGGTGCGCTGGTAGACCAGGATCGTCAGCGCCACCCGCGCCAGCTCGTCGCCGATGGTGGACAGCAGGTAGGAGCCGAACAGCGGCCGGAACTCCCGGACCGCGAAGACCTCGCCGTAGGTGGCCGGCCGGGTGCCTCTCGAACGGCCGGCCCGGTGGGCGGGACGGCGCTTCAGCGGGCGTCCCCGCCGGGAGCGCGGCAGGCCGGGGGGAGCAACCCGGTCCCGCCCGGCCCGGTGAGCCGGCGCGGAGCCCGGCTCCGTGCCGGTGCCGTGCCTGTAGTCACCACCTGCGCCGCCAACACGCCACCCTCCCGTCCGCCTTCTGTTGCACCCTGCCGTCCGTGCGCTGCGTCCGTATTCGATCACCGAACGTGGCCGCCCGGACAGGATTCTGGCAGGTCTGTCCAGCCCCTCACGCAGCGGGCGGGCCGTGTCGGCCGGCCGCCGCTCCTGGTCGGCGGGGTCAGTCGGCCCGGCGCAGGCCGGTGTACGCGGCCAGGAAGGTCAGCTGGTCAGTGGCCAGTTCCACGGTGCGGCCGACCGCGCGGGCGCCGTGGCCGACCGACAGTTCCCGGCGCAGCACGACCGGCCGCCCGGAGCCGGTCGCGTGCTGCAGCGCGGCGGCAAGCTTCCGGGCGTGCAGCGGGTCGACCCGGGTGTCGGACTCGAAGGTCGTGAACAGCACCGCGGGATAGCCGGTGCCCTCCACCACCCGGTGGTAGGGCGAGTAGCCGAGCAGCCAGCCGGCCTCGACCGGGTCGGCGGCGGTGCCGTACTCGTCGTTCCAGGTGCGGCCCAGGCCGAACAGCTCGTACCGGACCATGTCCAGCAGCGGGGCGCTGCAGACGACGGCGGCCACCAGGTCCGGGCGCTGGGTGAGCAGCGCGCCGACCAGGAGGCCGCCGTTGGAGCCGCCCATCACGCCGAGCTGCGCCGGCGTCGTCCAGCCCTGGGACACCAGGTGCTCACCGGCCGCGGCGAAGTCGTCGAAGACGTTCTGCTTGCGCTCCCGCATGCCGGCCCGGTGCCACTCCTCCCCGTGCTCGGACCCGCCGCGCAGGTTGGCCACCGCCCAGACACCCCCGGCGGCGACCCAGGCCAGCGCCTGCGCGCTGTAGGCCGGGGTCAGCGAGACGTTGAACCCGCCGTATCCGTACAGCACGGTCGGCCGCGGGGTGTCCGGCCTCCCGGTCGCGGACAGCACGAACAGGTGCACCGGCGTGCCGTCGGCCGAGGTCGCGTGGGTCTCCACCACCCGGACGGCGGGCACCTCGCCGGCCACCGGCGCCTGCTCCCAGCTGGTCAGCGCGGTGGGAGCGGCGGCGTGCCAGCGGAGCACCGACGGAGGTGTCGCGTAGTCGGTGTACCCGATCCACGCCGAGCTCCCGCCCTCCGGGGGCGCGCTCACCCCGGCGACGCTGCCCGGCGGCAGATCGGTCACGTCGGCCAGCCGGCCCCTCCCGTCCGCCGCCCACACCGACAGCCGGTCGGTGGCGTCCACGGCGTGCACGGCCAGCACCTGCAGCTCGCCGTCCGGCCCGTCGACCAGGGCGACGTCGGCCAGCACGCCGTCCGGCTGCTCCGGGACGACGTCGCGCCAGGCGCCGGGCACCCAGCTGGCCGGGTCGGCCGGATCCGCGACCGCCAGCCTGCTGCGGGGGGCGCCCCGGTCGCTGTGCAGCCACAGCCGGCCGTCCCGCGCGACCCAGGCCGACGTCTGGGCGTCCACGCCGACCTGCAGGGCGCGCAGCTCGCCGCCGCCGGCCAGGTCGGCCAGCCAGACGTCGTCGCGCGGCGCGGTGCCGATCGAGGCCGAGACGACGAGCCAGCGCCCGTCGGCGCTGGTGCGGGCGCCGAAGTAGGTCGCCGGGTCGCTGCCCTCGCCGTGCACCAGGACGTCGCTGCCCGGGTCGGCGCCCACCCGGTGGCGCCACACCCGGCGGTGGAACTGCTCCTCACCGGCCGGCACCCGCTCGGGGGCCAGCCGGCGCACGTAGAACAGCTCGTCCCCGCCGGGCAGCCAGGCCACGGGGGAGTAGCGGCAGCGGTCGACCGGGCCGTCGAGCAGCTCGCCGGACGCGACGTCGAGCACGAACAGCCGGGACTCCTCGTCCCCGCCGGTGGACACCTGGTAGGCCAGCCGGTCGCCCTCCCAGGACGGCGACCAGGCGTCCAGCGTCGTCGTGCCGGCCGGGTCCAGCGCCATCGGGTCGACCAGGACCCGCACCGTGCCGTCGGGTTCGGTGACCCGCAGCACCGCGTGCTCCTGGCCCGGGTCGCGGCGGGTCGAGAAGGCCCGGCCGGCCCGCCAGACCGGAACGCCGACCGCGCCGGCGTGCAGCAGCCGGGCCAGCCGGGCGGCGAAGTCCGCGCGCCCGGGGAGGCTGCCGAGCAGCGTGGCGGCCAGCTCGTCCTGGGCCGCCGACCAGGACGCCGTGCGGGGATCCGCGGCGTCCTCCAGCCAGCGGTACGGGTCGGCCACGGCCCGGCCGTGCAGGTCCTCGACCAGGTCCAGGCGGGGCGCATCGGGGTATCGCACGCACCGACGGTAACGACGGCCGCGGGATTCGCCGTGCCGCGGGGCGGGACGGCGGGCAGGATGGACGCGCCCGCGGGTACTCGGAGCCACCAGCGCCCGGGGCACTCGGAGGTGTCCCGTGCCGATCACCGCAGTTCCGTCGTCCGCACCGAGCCGGCCAGGCTCGCGCCGCGACGCACACACCGGCCCCTGCGCGCCCGTTCCGGCGGTCGCGACCACCGGCGCCACGCTCCTGCTCAACGCCACCTACGAGCCGTTGTGCGTGGTCTCCAGCCGGCGCGCGATCGTGCTCGTGCTGGCCGCCAAGGCCGAGGCCGTCGACGTCACCGACGACGAGGTGCACGCCGAGCGGGTGACCCTGGCGGTGCCCATCGTGGTGCGGCTGACCCGCTACGTCCGGGTGCCCTACCCGGTGCAGGTTCCGCTGTCGCGCCGGGCGGTGTTCACCCGGGACGGGCAGACCTGCGTCTACTGCGGCGGTTCGGCCACCAGCATCGACCACGTCATCCCGCGCAGCCGCGGCGGAACCCACACCTGGGACAACGTGGTGGCCGCCTGCCGGCGGTGCAACCACGCCAAGGCCGACCGGTACCTCGCCGAGCTCGGCTGGTCGCTGCCCCGCCCGCCCGGCGCGCCCAGCGGCGCCGCCTGGCGGCTGCTCGGGCACCGCACCGTCGACCCGCGGTGGCGGGAGTGGCTGGGCATGCCGGAGTCGGTGAGCGCATGAACGAGGACCCGGCCGGGGTGGCCCTGCACGAGCGCCTCCCGACCGCCCGGCGGCTGTGGGCGCTGGGCGAGCCCTTCCACGCGCTGACGTACTTCGCCGACGAGGCGCGCACCGCCGCCGAGGCGGCCGGGCTGACCGGTTTCTGGGCGGGCTACTTCGCCATGCGCGCCGCGCCGCTGGGCCGGGTCGGGCCGCAGGTGGTCACCGCGGTCTTCGCCTCCTTCGCCCCTGCCTTCGTCGCCCGCCGGATCCCGTCGGTGTGGGACCTGGTGGATCCCGGCGGTGCGCTCGCTGCCCGCCTCGCCGGGGTGGACGCCGCCGTCGCCCGCGCGCTGCCGGGCTGGAGCGACTCCGCCGAGGCCCGGGAAGCGGCTGCGCTGGCCCGCCGGGCGGCCGACGCGGTCGACGTCGCCGGGCGCCCGCTGGCCGCCGCCAACGCCGACCTGCCGGACCCACCGGCCCCGCACCTGGCGCTGTGGCAAGCGCTCACCACGCTGCGCGAGCACCGCGGCGACGGGCATCTCGCGGTCCTGCTGCAGCGGGACCTGCTCGGGCTGCCGGCGCTGGTGCTCGCGGCCGCCGCCGGGCTCACCGCTGCCGACTGGCTGCAGAAGGCCCGGGGGTGGTCCCCGGCCGAGTGGTCGGCGGCCGCGGAGGAGCTGACCGGTCGGGGGCTGCTCGCCGACGGACAGCTCACGCCCGACGGGCTCGCCGTCCGCGCCGCCGTCGAGGCCGACACCGACCGGCTGGCGCTGGGCCCCTGGGCGGCGCTGGGTCAGGCCGGCTGCGACCGGCTGGCCGAGCTGCTGGTCCCGGTCCGCCGCGCCGTCCTGGCCGCCGGTGACTGGCCGCCGCACAACCCGATCGGCGTCCCCGATCCCTGAAAGGACCCCCGGGCCAGGAGAGGTAACGGCCCTCGTGCAGGGCCCGCCGCGAGCTTGCGCGTGGTGGGGGGCAGGAGGGTCCTTCTTCAGGTGACGCGGGGGCGCTCGGTCGGGTAGTCCTCGTGGGCGCCCTCGGCGAGCACCGCGCGGAACCGGTCCATCGCGTCCCACACGTCGACGAAGCGGGTGTACAGCGGCGCGGGCCCGAAGCGCACCCGGTCCGGTGTCCGGAAGTCCGGCACGACGCCGCGGTCGACCAGGGCCTGGGTCAGCTGCCAGGCGGCGGGGTGGGCGAGGCTGACGTGCGAGCCGCGACGGGCGGCCTCCCGGGGGCTGGCGACGGCGACCCCGTGCCCGGCCAGCCAGTCGTCGGCCAGCGCGACGAGCAGCCCGGTGAGCGCCTGCCCCTTGGCCGCCAGCCGCTCGATGCCCGCCTCCGCCGACAGCCGGGCGCCGACCTCGACCGCGGCCATCCCCAGCACCGGTGGAGTACCGACGGCGAACCGGTCCACGCCGTCCGCCGGCTCGTACACCGGCCCCATGGCGAACTGGTCGCGCTGGCCGAACCAGCCCCAGATCGGCTGGCGCAGCTGCTCCTGCAGGTCGCCGCGCACGTAGAGGAAGGCCGGCGCCCCCGGCCCGCCGTTGAGGTACTTGTACGTGCAGCCCCCGGCGAGGTCGGCGCCGGCCGCGGCGAGCGACACCGGCACGGCGCCGGCCGCGTGCGAGAGGTCCCA
>JAICZD010000091.1 GCA_025933855.1 Modestobacter sp.
CCGGAGCGGCGCCGGCCAGCAGCGCCGCGACGTCCACGCTCGGATGGCGCTGCGCCACCTCCGGCAGGACGTCGGCCAGCCGGCTCCCGGACGCGGCGGCGGCCCGGACGGCGTCGGCCGCGGCCTCGTGCGCGGCGCCGGCGCCCAGCTCCGGGAGAAGCGCCTCGGCCAGCGCGCCGGCCAGCTGGGGATCGCCGGCGGCGGCGACCGTGGCCGCCATCCGGGCGGGATCCCAGCGGAGCACCGACAGGCTCTCGGCCAGCCAGGACACCGCCGACCCGACGGTCGCCAGCAGATCGGTCAGGGTGGGCCACTCGGCGTGCCAGGTGCCCGCGCCGCGCTCGTGCTCCTGCTCCATGGCCGCCAGCAGCGTGGCCACCAGCCCGGGAGCGCGCCGGGCGCACGCGCGCGCCGAGACCGCCGCCACCGGGTTGTTCTTGTGCGGCATCGCCGACGAGCCGCCCCGCCCCGGCGCCACCTCGGCGACCTCGGCCACCTCGGTCTGGGCCAGCAGCACGACGTCCTGCGCGATCGTCGCCACCACCCCGGCGACGGCGCCGAGCAGCCCGGCCAGATCGGCGATCGGCAGCCGCACGGTGAACCAGGGCACGGCCGTGCCGGCCAGCCCCAGCTCGGCGGCGAGCTCGCGACGGACGTCGACGCCGGACCCGCGGCTGGCGGCCAGGGTGCCGACCGCACCTCCGTACTGGACCGGCAGGGCCGTGACCACCGCGGCCAGCCGGCTGCGGGCGCCGTCCAGCCCGGCCAGCCAGGTCGCCGTCTTCAGCCCGACGGTCAGCGGCAGCGCCTGCTGCAGCAGGGTGCGGCCCATCAGCACGTCGTCGCGGTGCTCGGTGGCCAGCCGGGCGCAGGCGTCCGCGGCGGTGGCCAGGTCGGCGTCCAGCAGCACCAGCGCGCGCCGGGCCAGCAGCATCGCGGCGGTGTCGACGACGTCCTGGCTGGTGGCGCCCACGTGCACCGCCCGGGCGGCGTGCGGGCCGACCGCGTCCTGCAGGGCGCGCACCAGCGGCGGAACCGGGTTGCCGGCGTCCGCGGCCTGCCGGTGGACCGCCGGCAGGTCGAGGACGCCGGGGGTGGCGCAGATCCGGGTGACCTCGTCGGCGGCGGTCCCGGCCACCAGCCCGGTGCGGGCCGCGGCGCGGGCCGGGGCCGCCTCGACGTCGAGCAGCGCCGTCAGCCAGGCGTCCCCGCCGACCGACGCGGCGGCCGCGCCGCGGGCGAACGTGCCGTCCAGGAGGCCGGTCACCCGACCTCCTCGGCGGCGGCCGCCGGTCGCCGGCCGGACCGTGCTGCGTTGCTGGGGGACGTCACCGGCCCATCCTGGTGCCTGGAGCCGGAATGGGCGTTCACACCGCGAAGAAGACGGTCTCGTCCATGCCCTTGTCCGGGCAGCCCTGCAGGTGGATGTCGAGCCAGTAGCCGTCGTCGGTGGGGGATGCGATCAGGGTCGCCCGCGAGCGGTCGTCGGGCAGGCCCGCCAGCACGTCGTCCTCGGCGTTGGCCGCCGCCTCGTCGGCGAAGTAGATCCGGGTGACCACCCGGTCCAGCAGGCCGCGGGCGAAGACCGAGACGTCGACGTGCGGCGCCTGCAACCCGCCCGCGCCGTCGTCGACCCGGCCGGGCTTGAGGGTCAGGACGCCGTACTCGCCGGCCGGCTGCACGGTGTGCGAGCGACCGAACCCGCGGAAAGCCGGGAACCGCCGCTCACCCGCCGGTGCGTCGGGGTGGTCGAAGCCGCCGTCCGGGTCGGCCTGCCAGGTCTCGATCATGGCGTCGGCGACCAGGTCGCCGTGGCCGTCGAAGACCCGCCCGCGCAGCCAGATCGCGCCCTCGGTGCCGTCGGCGACGGCGTAGGGTCCGTCCGCCCAGGTCAGCCCGATGGCCAGGTAGGGGCCGACCGTCGCACTGGGCGTGAGGCCCAGCCGGAACGGCTCGGTGAGGAACCCCGAGCCGCGGCGTGGCTCCCCGGGCAGCCGGGGTTCGCCGTCCTTCGCGGCGAGCACCTGCGGTGAGATGCCGGCGGTCGTCGTCATCAGGCCACGTCCCCGTCGTCGTCGGTCTCGAAAGGCGTCTGGTCGGTACCGCGCAGCACGATGTCCCAGGAGAAGGCCAGCGCCCAGTCCGGCTGGGTGCGATCCAGGTCGAAGGTGCTGATCGCCCGCTGCCGGGCCGACGGCGGGATCGCGTTGAAGATCGGGTCCTGCCCGAACAGCGGATCGCCGGGGAAGTACATCTGGGTGACCAGGCGCTGGGTGAACGCCCGGCCGAAGAGGCTGAAGTGGATGTGCGCGGGCCGCCAGGCGTTGTGGTGGTTGCCCCACGGATAGGCGCCGGGCTTGATGGTGGTGAACTCGTAGCGGCCCAGGCTGTCGGTCATCACCCGGCCGAGGCCGTCGAAGTGCGGGTCCAGCGGGGCCGGCCAGTTGTCGACCACGTGCCGGTACCGGCCGGCAGCGTTGGCCTGCCACACCTCCAGGAGGGCGTCGGGCACCGGCCGGCCGTCACTGTCCAGCACCCGGCCGAAGACGATGATCCGCTGCCCCTGGGCCTCGCCACCCAGCCGCAGGGTGAGGTCGGCGTCGGAGGCGGTGACCCGGTCCTCGCCCAGCACCGGGCCGGTGATCTCGGTCAGCCGGTGCGGCAGGTCGACCGGGGTGCGCAGCGGCGCCCGCAGCGCGGTGCTCCGGTAGCCGGCGTAGGCGACCGGCGTGCGGCGGTCCTCCGGTTCACGCACGTAGCGCGGCAGGACCAGCGCGCTGTCCGACGGCGGTCGCGGCTGGCGCGATGTGGTCCGGGTCATGTCGGGGACGGTAAGCCCCGGGTCTACGCTGCCCCAAGCTCCGACTTCCGCTGAACAGAAGGCAGGTGGGCCGTGGCCGGCGGCGCGTCGACGTCCGGCCGGTCGGTGACCTCCCGTGCCCTGGGCGTGCTCGACGCCTTCGACTCCGAGCATCCGCGGCTGACGCTGTCCGAGGTCGCCGAGCGGTCCGGCACGCCGCTGACCACCACCCACCGGCTGCTCGCCGAGCTGTCGGCCTGGGGTGGGCTGGTCCGCCGTCCCGACGGCCGCTACGAGATCGGCCGCAAGCTCTGGGACCTCGGCCTGCTGGCCCCGGTGCAGCTGGAGCTGCGGCAGGTGGCCGCACCGTTCCTGCTCGACGTGCACACCGCCACCCGGGACACCGTGCACCTCGCCGTCCGGGAGGGGCTGCGGGCGCTCTACGTCGAGCGCATCTCCGGCCGGGAGTCGGTGCCGGTGGTCAGCCAGGTGGGCAGCCGGCTGCCGCTGCACGCGACCGGGGTCGGCAAGGTGCTGCTCGCGGCCGCCCCGGACGAGGTCGTCGAGCAGGTGCTGCGCAGCCTCACCCGGGAGACCCGGCACAGCCTGATCGATCCGCGGCTGCTGAGCCGGGAACTGGCCGACGTCCGGCGCCGGGGGTCGTCGCGCACGTCGGAGGAGATGTCCCTGGGGGCCGCGTCGGTGGCGGTGCCGGTGACCGTCGAGCGCCCGTCGGGCCCGGTGGTCGCGGCCGCGCTGGGCATCGTCGTCCCGGTGCACCGGCGCGACCCCGGGCGCCTGGTGCCGGTGCTGCAGGTGGCCGCCCGGGGCATCGGCCGGGCGCTGTCCCAGACCGCCGAGTTCCGGTGACCCCGTCTTTCGGTGAGCGGAAGCCGCTGCTCGCCCGGCGCGGGTAGCCGGGGTCACACTCGGCCGGTGCGCACACAGGTGGGGATCATCGGGGCCGGCCCGGCGGGGCTGCTGCTCTCACGGCTGCTGCAGCTGCAGGGCATCGACACCGTCGTCCTGGAGAACCGGTCCCGCGACTACGTCGAGGCCCGGATCCGGGCCGGCATCCTGGAGCAGCACACCGTGCAGACGCTCCGGGACGCCGGCATGGGCGCCCGGCTGGACCGGGAGGGGCTGCCGCACGACGGCATCCACCTGCAGTACCCGGGCACCCGGCACCACGTCGACTTCGAGGAGTTGTGCGGCCGCTCGGTGTGGGTCTACGGGCAGACCGAGGTCACCAAGGACCTGATCAAGGCTCAGCTGGACGACGGCCCACCGCTGCTGTTCGAGGTGTCCGACGTCCGGCCCGAGGACGTCGACGGCGACACCCCGCGGATCCGGTTCACCGACGCCGACGGCAACCACCAGGTGCTCGAGTGCGACGTGATCGCCGGCACCGACGGGTTCCACGGCGTCTCCCGGCCGGTGGTCACCGCCGGCACCGCCGGCCGGCTGTGGGAGCGCACCTACCCCTACGCCTGGCTCGGGATCCTGGCCGATGTCGCGCCCTCCGCGGACGAACTGGTCTACGCCTGGCACCCGGACGGCTTCGCGCTGCTGTCGATGCGGTCGCCGTCGGTATCGCGGTTGTACCTGCAGGTCGACCCGGCCGAGAAGATCGCGGACTGGTCCGACGACCGGATCTGGTCCGCGCTGTCCACCCGCCTCGGCCTGGACGGCTGGTCGCTGCAGACCGGCCCGGTGACGGAGAAGTCGATCCTGCCGATGCGCTCCTTCGTCAGCGCCCCGATGCGTCGCGGCCGGCTGTTCCTGGCCGGCGACGCGGCGCACATCGTGCCGCCCACCGGCGCCAAGGGCCTCAACCTGGCCGTCGCCGACGTCACGCTGCTCGCCTCCGCGCTGGTCCGGCTGCTGCGGGAGAAACAGACCGACCTGGTGGACAGCTACTCCGACCGGGCGCTCGCGCGGGTCTGGCGCTGCACCCACTTCTCCTGGTGGATGACGTCGATGCTGCACCGTTCCGGTGACGACTTCGACGCGCAGCTGCAGCTCTCCCAGCTCCGCCGGGTCTGCGCGTCGGAAGCGGCCGCCCGCGAGCTCGCCGAGAACTACACCGGCCTCCCCCTCGACCGCTGACCCTCCGTCTCAGCCCCGGGGACTTTTTCGGGCTCAAGTCCCCGGACTTTATCGGGATAAAGTCCGGGAAGGGCCGGGCCGGGGCCGGGCCGGCCCCGTCATCTTCCGCCCGCCGCGAGCCGGGTAGGTGGCGCTGCCGTAGCCCGTCAACTGGCAGAGTTGGTGTGGCTCGGGTCGGAAGTTGGGGATTTGTGCCCGGTGCGGGGTCCTGACACGGACCGGTCCGCACACTAACTTCAGGTCATGTTGTCGACGCTCCTGGTCATCGCCGGCGTTCTCGTGGGGCTGCTCGTGCTCCTGGCCCTGATCGTGCACCTGAGCGCCCGGCCGACCACGACCCGCGGTCGCACCACCGCCACCCGCACCCCGTCCTGGGTCGTCGACGCCGGCCAGCCGCACCCCGACGCGTGGTCGCCGCTGTCCAACACCAGCACGCACATCCGCGCGACCCGCTGACGGGGTTCCACCGGCGGGTCGTCAGCGCACCGGCGCGCCCCAGTCGGTCTCGGTGCGCAGGGTCGGCTTGAGCACCTTTCCACCCGCGTTCCGGGGCAGCACGGCGGTGCGGACGGCGACGTACTGCGGCACCTTGAAGTCCGCCAGGTGCGCCCGGGCGTGCGCCAGGAACGCGTCCAGGTCGAAGTCCGCACCCGGCCGGGGGACGACGACGGCGCCGACCTTCTCCCCCATCATCGGGTCGGGCACGCCCACCACGGCGATCTCGTAGACCCCGGGTGCCGCGGCGAGGGCGTTCTCCACCTCGACGCAGTACACGTTCTCCCCGCCCCGGTTGATCATGTCCTTGGCTCGGTCGACGATGTAGGTGAACCCGGCCTCGTCGATGCGGGCCAGGTCGCCGCTGTGCAGCCAGCCGCCGGTGAACGTCTCCGCGGTGGCCTCCGCCTTGCCCCAGTAGCCCTGCACCACCTGGGCGCCCCGGATGAGCAGCTCCCCGACCCCGGTGACCGGGTCGACGTCGGCCAGGTCGAGGTCCACCACCGGTGCCGGGAACCCGACCGAGTCGGCGTGGGTGTCGGCGAACTGGTGGGGCAGGAAGGTGGAGATCGAGGAGGTCTCCGACAGCCCGAAGCCGTTGCCGACCCGGGCCGCCGGAAAGGCCCGCATGATCTGGCGGACGAGGTCCGGCGCGATCGGCGCGCCGCCGTAGGTGGCGAACCGGACGCCGCTGACGTCCACGTCGGCGAACTGCTCCTGGGTGATGGCCAGCCAGAAGACCGCCGGCACCGAGGTCACGACGGCGATGCGCTCCTCCGGGATCGCCCGCAGGAACCTGCCCACCTCGAAGGTCGGCAGGATGACCGCCGCCGCTCCGCACCGCAGGCTCGGGAGCAGCTGGCTGTTGCAGCCGGTGACGTGGAACAGCGGCACCGAGATCAGGTTGCGCAGGGACGGGTCGACCGGCGGCAGGCCGACCACGCGGCGGGCGTTCTCCACGTTGGTCAGGAAGTTCTCGTGACTGGTCATCGCCCCCTTGGGGAAGCCGGTCGTGCCGGAGGTGTAGAAGATCGCGGCCAGGTCGCTGCGCTGCAGGTCCTCCACGACGGCGGGCGGCCCGTCCGGCAGCGCCTCCCCGGGGGTGAGCACCACCCGGGCGCCGCTGTCGTCGATGACGTACCGCGCCTCGCTGTCGGTGAAGCGGGTGTTCACCGGGACGGCGACGGCTCCGGCCAGCAGCGTGCCGAGGAAGCCCAGCACCCAGTCCACGCCGTTGCCGAGCCGGATCGCCACCCGGTCCCCGCGCTGCACCCCCGCCGCGCGTAGCCCGCCGGCCACCCGGGCGGCGCGGTCCCACAGCTGCTGGTAGCTCAGCCGGGGCCCGTCCAGCTCCACCACCGCCTCGCCGCCGGGGTCGCGCTGCACCGACTCCCGCAGCATCGCGACCACCGAGTCGGGCAGGTCGAGGTAGCGCTTGACCCCTGCGGCGTCCCGCTCGACCCCCGACTCGTCGAAGGGGTGCAGGACCGACCCGCCGGAGGACGGCGCCGGGCCGGACATCAGTAGCGACCGACGTTCTCGAAGTAGCGCCGCGGGTTGTCCACCAGCATGGTCTCGATCTGCTCCTCGGGAACACCGTGCTCGCGCACGTAGGGCAGGACCTCCTCGTGGATGTGGGTGTACCGCCACTGCGGCAGCAGGTCCATCACCCCCGGCGCGAGCCAGTCGATGTAGCAGTTGGCGTCCTGGGACAGCACCATGCTCTCCGCGTACCCACGCCGGCACATCTCCACGAGGGTGTCCGCGCGGGCCTCGAACGTGGTGTCCAGGTTGATCCCGAAGCGGTCCATGCCCAGCAGGAAGCCGGCGTCGGCGAGCTCGCCGAGGTGGTCGACGTCCGTGGTGTCGCCGCTGTGCCCCAGGACGACGCGCCGCGGGTCGACGCCCTCGTCGGCGAGCACATCGGCCACCGCGAGGCCTTGCTTGCTGGTCGGGTGGGTGTGCACGGTGATCGGCACGCCGGTCCGCCGGTGCGCCTTGGCCACCGCGCGCATCACCCGCTCCACCCCCGCCGTCATGCCCTGGGCGTCGATGGCGCACTTGAGGACTCCGGCCCGGACCCCGGTTCCGGTGATGCCGTCCTCGATGTCGCCGACGAACAGATCCACCATCGGGTCGGGCACCTCGGCGCCGACGGCGGCGTCGAGCGCCGGGCCGCGGTAGTGGAAGAAGAACGGCACGTCGTCATAGGTGTAGCAACCGGTCGCCACGACGATGTTGAGGTCCACCTGCTCGGCGATGCGCTGGATCCGCGGGATGTAGCGGCCCAGCCCGATGACGGTCGGGTCCACGATGGTCCGGACGCCGGTGGCGGCCAGCTCCGTGAGCTTCTGCACCGCGTCGGCGACCCGGGCCTCCTCGCTCCCCCACTCCTCCGGGTAGTTCTGCTGGACGTCGGCCGTCAGCACGAAGACGTGCTCGTGCATGAGCACCTGGCCGAGGTCGGCGGTGTCGACGGGGCCACGGACGGTCTGCACCTGGGGCACGTTCGCTCCTGCTGGTCGGCGCCCGGCGCGCCGCCGGACGGAAGGGGTGCGGCGCGCCGGCCGCCCTGCGGGCACCGAGCCGGTCCCGGCCCCCGGGTGCCCGAAGTCTGCCCGACGTCCGGCGGGATCACCCGCCGGTCATCAGCTCGGCGGCCCGCTCACCGATCATCACGGCGGTCGCCGCCGGACCGCGGGAGGTGACCCGCGGCATCACCGAGGTGTCCACGATCCGCAGGGCCGCCACGCCGCGCACCCGCAGCCGCTGGTCGACCACGGCGCCGGGGTCGCCGTCCGGGCCCATCCGCGCGCTGCCGGCCAGGTGGATCGCCGTCGCCAGATGGCGCCGGTTCCAGCGGTCCAGCTCCCGGTCGTCGGCCAGGACGGCGTCCGGCAGCCCGGTCCGCTCGGCCACCAGCGGAGCGAACGCGGGGGTGCGCAGCAGCTCTGCGGCCAGCCGGACGACCTCACGCATCCGGCGGCGGTCGGCGTCCTCGGTCAGGTAGCGGTACTGCAACCGCGGCGGGACGGCGGGGTCGGCGCTGACCAGGCCGAGCCGGCCGCGGCTGTCCTCCTGCTGCAGCGCGACCCCGAGGTACAGGTCGTCGCGGCGGCGGGCCTGGTCCAGCAGCCGGTGCAGCGACGCGTGCCGCACCGCACGCAGGGTGGCGGCCGGGCGGCGGAGCGCTTCCCGGACGCCGGCGGCCGCCGACCCGCTCAGCAGCACCTTGCTGAACGGTTTGAGCCAGGGCAGCACCTCCAGGTCCCCGTGCGCGGAGGAGCCCTCGGCGGTGGTGTTCAGCACGGTCGACAGCGGCAGCAGGTCCCGGGCCATCGGCAGCCGGCGCCGGGGCTGCCAGGTGACGTAGAGGTCGGGGTGGTCGCTGAACTCCGCGCCGACCCCGGGGGCGTCGACCAGCACCTCGATCCCGGCGTCCCGCAGCTGCCCGGCCGGCCCGATGCCCGACAGCATCAGCAGGTGCGGCGAGCCGATGGCGCCGGCGGCCAGCACCACCTCCTCGGCGCGGATCTGCCCGGCGGACGTCTGCACGCCCACCGCGCGGCCGCGCTCGAGGAGCACCCGGGTGACCACGGTGTCCCCGCGCACCGTCAGGCCGGGGTGGCCGCGGCGCGGGGACAGGTAGGCCATGGCCGTGTTCACCCGCACCCCGTCGCAGACGGTGAGCGGCACGGGGCCGCAGCCGGGTGCGCCGTCGGCGTTCTTGTCCGGTTCGGCGGGGAAGCCGAGCTCGGCGCAGGCGGCGCCGAACGCGTCGGTGACCGGGTGCGCCGTCCGCACCCGGGTGACCGGCAGCGGACCGTCGGCGCCGTGCCCGGGCCGGTCGCCGAAGTCGGCGTCGGCCTCCGCCCGCCGGAACGCCGGCAGCACCGCGTCGGCCGACCACAGGTCGTTGCCGTCGGCCGCCCAGCCGTCGAAGTCCGCCCGGGTGCCCCGGATGAAGTAGGTGCCGTTCAGCGCGCTCGACCCGCCGACGACCCGGCCGCGGACGACGGGGTAGCGGACGTCCTCGGCCAGTTCGGCGCTGTAGGACCAGTTCGCCGGGTGCCCCGGCGTGGCGGCGCCCATCGTGGCGGCGTTCCGCAGCACGGCCGGGAAGTCCTCGGGCCGCGGGTGGTCGGCGCCGGCCTCCAGGACCAGCACCCGGCGACCGGCGTCCACCAGCCGGGCGGCCAGCGCGCAGCCCGCCGAGCCCGCCCCCACCACGACGACGTCCCAGTGCTCCGCGGCGGTCACCGTGCTGACGCTAACCGGGCCGCCTCACCGTCAGCCCAGCGTCACCGTGTCATCGGCGCCCAGGGCCACCCGGCCTTCCGCGGACAGCTTGCCGAGCGTGGCGCGGGTCGACTGGGCCGCGGCAGGCCAGAGCTCCCGCGGCACCGCGGCGTAGACGATCGCGACGAGCCCGTCCACGGTCCGCGGGCCGGTCGCCAGGGCGTCGAGCAGCTGCCGCTCGCGGTACGCGCGATGGGCGGCGTAGAAGTCCAGCACCGCTCCCGGGTCCTCGGTCAGCTCGGGACCGTGCCCGCAGTACAGCGCCGAGGGCCCCAGGTCGTGCACCCGGCGCAGCGACTCCAGGTAGGCCACGACGTCACCCTCGGGGTGGGTGACCACCGAGGTGCCCCGGCCCAGCACGTGGTCGCCGACCAGCACCGCACCGGACTCCAGCCGGAAGGCCAGGTGGTCGCTGGTGTGGCCGGGGGTGGCCACGACCCGCACCGTGGTGCCGGCCAGGGACAGCCGCTCCCCGGCCTCCAGCAGCCGGCCGTCCGGCCCGGCCACCGCCGGGGAAGCGGCGGCCACCGGGGCGCCGAAGTGGCCACCCCAGGGCAGCGCCGCCTCGGCGTGGTCGCCGTGGTGGTGGGTGACCAGGACGGCGACCACCCGGGCGTCCCGGTCGGCCAGCACCGCCTCGACCGCGGCGAGGTGGCGGGGGTCGGCCGGCCCGGGGTCCACGACCACCGCCTGCCCCGAGCCCGGGGCGCCGACCACGTAGGTGTTGGTGCCGTCCAGCGTCATGCCGGAGGGATTGGGCGCCAGCACCCGGGTGGCGAGCGGCTCCAGCTCGGCGGTTCGCGGCATCGCCCCGAGGGGCGGGAGCTCCCAGCCGGCACGCGGGTCCAGCGGTGCGGTCACCCGGGGCACGGTAGCCGCAGCCGGCGGACCCCCGCATCGGGCGCGGGGTGTGACCCGTCGTCCCGACCGGACGGCGCCGGTCCGGTCAGCCGCAGCCGCCGATCGACACGCCCCGGGCGCGCATCCACGGCACCGGGTCGACCTGACCGCCGTACATCGCCCCGTTGGGGTGCACCTCGAAGTGCAGGTGCGGCCCGGTCGACTGGCCGCGGTTGCCGATCTCGGCGATCTGCTCGCCGACCCGCACCCGCTCACCGGCGCTGACGAAGTAGCGGTTGACGTGCCCGTAGACGGTCACCGCCCCGTCGGTGCCGCGGATGTACACCGCGAGGCCGAACCCGGTGGCCGGTCCGGCGCGCTGGACGGTGCCGGACGTCGCGGCGTAGATCGGCGTGCCGATCGGCCCGGCGATGTCCACGCCGAAGTGGGTGACCCCCCACCGGGCGCCGAAGCAGCTGCTGGTGCTGCCGCGGGCCGGACGGATGTACCCGGCCGAGGTCGCCGACGTCGACGCCGATGCCGATGCGGCGCCGGAGCGGGCCCGCTGCGCCGCGGCCGCGGCCTCGGCGGCGGCCCGCTGTGCGGCGGCGGCCGCGGCCGCCTCCGCGGCCCGCTTCTCGGCCAGCCACTGCTCGTAGGCGTTACGGGCGCCCTGGAGCTCCA
>JAICZD010000306.1 GCA_025933855.1 Modestobacter sp.
AGCGCGTCCGGGCGCTCGGCGGCGATCACCTTCTCGACGAACTCCGCCGTCAGCGGCTCGACGTAGGTGGCGTCGGCGACCTCGGGGTCGGTCATGATCGTCGCCGGGTTGCTGTTGACCAGGCTGACCCGCAGGCCCTCGGCCTTGAGCACCCGGCAGGCCTGGGTGCCGGAGTAGTCGAATTCGGCGGCCTGGCCGATGAGGATCGGCCCGGAGCCGATCACCATCACGTGCTCGATGTCCGTGCGCCTAGGCATGGGTCTGCTCCATCAGGTCGACGAACCGGGCGAACAGCGGGTTGGCGTCGTGCGGGCCGGCGGCGGCCTCGGGATGGAACTGCACGCTGAACGCCGGGACGTCGAGGCAGCGCAGCCCCTCCACGACCTGGTCGTTGAGCCCGACGTGGCTGACCTCGACCCGGCCGTAGGGCGTGTCGACCGCGCGGTCCAGCGGGGCGTCGACGGCGAACCCGTGGTTGTGGCTGGTCACCCGGACGGTGCCGGTGACCCGGTCGAGCACCGGCTGGTTGAGCCCGCGGTGGCCGAAGCGCAGCTTGTAGGTGCCCAGCCCCAGCGCCCGGCCCAGGATCTGGTTGCCGAAGCAGATGCCGAACAGCGGACGGCGGGCGTCGAGCACCCCGCGGACCGCCTCGACGGCGTAGTCGGCCGCCGCCGGGTCACCCGGGCCGTTGGACAGGAAGACCCCGTCGGGTCCGTGCTCGAGCAGGTCCGCGGCCGTCGCCATCGCCGGCAGCACGTGCGTCTCCACGCCGAGCTCGGCCAGGTAGCGCGGGGTTGCGGATTTGATGCCCAGGTCGAGGGCGGCGATGGTGAACCGCTTGTGCCCCACCGCCGGCACCACGTAGGACTCGGCCACGCTGACCTGGGGGGCGAGGTCGGCGCCGGTCATCGACCGGCTGGCGGTCACCCGGGCCAGCAGCGCCTGCGGATCGGTCAGCTCGCTGCTGATGCCGACCCGCATCGCACCGCGCTCGCGCAGGTGGCGGGTCAGCGCCCGGGTGTCGATGCCGCTGATGCCGACGACCCCCTGCGCGACCAGCTCGTCGTCCAGGCTGCCGGTGGCCCGCCAGTTCGCCGGGCGGCGGGCCGGGTCGCGGACGACGAAGCCGGCCACCCACATCCGCCGGCTCTCGTCGTCCTCGCCGTTCACGCCGGTGTTGCCCACGTGCGGCGCGGTCATCACGACGACCTGGCGGTGGTAGCTGGGGTCGGTGAGCGTCTCCTGGTAGCCGGTCATCCCGGTGGAGAACACCGCCTCGCCGACCGTCGTCCCGATCGCGCCGTACGCCTGACCGCGGAAGGTGCGCCCGTCCTCCAGCACGAGCACCGCGTCCCCCGGCTCCTCCGCCTTCTCGGGCGAGGGCGGTGGCTGCGCGCTCACCGGGTTGCCTTTCCGTCGAGCACCGTGGGTTCACCTCTCAGGAACGTTGCGACCACCCGGGCGGGCAGCTCGCGGCCGGCGTAGGGACTGTTCCGGCTGCGGCTGGCCAGCGCGGCCGGGTCGACGGCGGCCCGGGACGACGGGTCGACCAGCACCAGGTTGGCCGGCTCACCGGGGGCCAGCGGGCGGCCGTGGCCCTCCACCCGGCCGATCGCCGCCGGCCGGGTGGACATCCGGTCGGCGACCCCGCGCCAGTCCAGCAGCCCGGTCTGCACCATGCTCGCGACGACGACCGACAGGGCGTGCTGCAGCCGGTC
>JAICZD010000067.1 GCA_025933855.1 Modestobacter sp.
ATGTCACCGGCTTCCGGCGGGTCCCTGCAAGGGGGCCGTTCCAGCATGTCACCGGCTTCCGGCGGGTCCCTGCAAGGGGGCCGTTCCAGCGCGTCACCGGCTTCCGGCGGGTCCCTGCAAGGGGGCCGTTCCAGCGCGTCACCGGCTTCCGGCGGGTCCCTGCAGCTGCAGGGGGGCCCGGCGGGCTTCGGGTGGCCCGACTCGCCGGTGCTCGTGGAGGCGTGGCGCTCCGGCTTCCTGGAGTCGGTGCACCGCGGTGCCCTGGTGGTGCTCGGCGCAGACGGCGGCCGGCTGTTCGCGGCCGGGGACGTCGACCGGCCCGTGCTGCCCCGCTCGTCGAACAAGCCCGTGCAGGCCACCGCCTTGCTGGCCGCCGGCTGGCAGCCGGACGACGACCGGGAACTGGCGATCGGCGCGGCCTCGCACAACGGGGAGGACGGGCACGTCGAGCTGGCGCTGACTCTGCTGCGCAAGGCCGGGCTCGGGCCGGACGACCTGGGCTGCCCGCCGGCGCTGCCGATGCACGAGCGCACCCGGGCGGAGTGGCTGGTCGCCGGCCGGGCCCCGGAACGGGCGGCGATGAACTGCTCGGGCAAGCATGCCGCAATGCTGTCGGCCTGCGTGGCGGCCGGCTGGCCCACCGCGGGCTACCTCGAGCGCGAGCACCCGCTGCAGCAGCTGATCGAATCCCGGCTCGGTGAGGCCGCCGGCGAGCCCGTGTCGGCCGTCGTCGTCGACGGGTGCGGCGCGCCGCAGCACGCGCTGTCGCTGACCGGGCTCGCGCGCAGCGTGCTGTCGCTGGTCCAGGCCGCGCCGGGCAGCTCCGGGCGCCGGGTCGCCGATGCGATGCGCGCCCATCCGTGGCTGGTGGCCGGTACCGGGCGGGAGGACACCGACCTGATGCGAGCCGTGGAGGGCCTGCTGGTCAAGGGCGGGGCGGACGGCGTGCATGTCGCGGCGCTGCCCGGCGCCGGGGCGGTGGCCGTCAAGATCGACGACGGCGGTGACCGCGGCCGGCTGCCCGCACTCAGCAGCGGCCTGCTGCGGCTCGGTGTGTCGGCCGAGGCGCTGGCCCCGTGGCTGGCGACCCCGGTGTCCGGAGGAGCGGGCACGGTCGGCGAGATCCGGGCGGGCGGCGCACTGGCGGACTGAGACGCCCCGTCGGCGCCGGTTCGGGACCCCGCCGGATGAGGCGTTGGTCACCTGTGCTAGCACACCGCTTGCAACAGCTAGCACCGCTGGTTACCGTGGTGGCATGCCCAAGCCCACGGAGTTCGTCCGAGAACAGGTGAGCTCCGTTCGCGACACCGTGGCCTCCGCCGCGGCCAGTGCCGCCGCCGAGGCCAGCACGGTCTCGGACACCGTCACGTCGCACGTGGGCGACTTCATCCGCAACCAGCGCAGCTCTGCCCACGTCTCGCTGCGCGAGCTGGCCCGCAGTGCCGGGGTGAGCAACCCCTACCTGTCGCAGGTCGAGCGCGGCCTCCGCAAGCCCTCGGCGGAGATCCTCTCCGCCATCGCCCGCGGGCTGAAGATCTCGGCCGAGACGCTGTACGAGCAGGCCGGCATCCTCGACCGCCGCTCGGGGACCGCGGGCACGGTGGCGGCGATCCGCGCCGACGAGGCGCTGTCCGAGCGGCACAAGGCCGTGCTGCTGGAGCTGTACGAGACCTACGCCCGCGAGCAGGCCCGGGACGTCGCCGCACCGGCGGACGTCGGGGCCGGACCGCCCGCGCTGCCCGAACTGTCCACCCCCGCCGAGTCCACCCCCGCCCCGGGGACCCCGTCCACGAAGGAGCTGGCATGAGCCACACCGACACCCTGAAGCACTACGGCGAGACCCTCGTCGGGACCAGCCGCACCGGCCTGCTGGCCGCCATCGGCGCCGGCGACGCCGCGGTCGACGCCGCCCGGTCGGTCGTCCTCACCGTTCGCAACCGCGCCGAGGCGCTGCCCGGCGAGGCCCAGGTGCAGGCCGACCTGGCCGTGAAGGAGGCCCGGACCCGGGCCGAGCAGGCCCGCACCCGCGCCGCCTCCTCCGCCCGCACCGCCGTCGCCACCGTGCGCCCGGAGACCGTGCTCGGCAACGTCACGACCCTCGTCGGTGCCGCCCGCACGCAGGCCCTGAACACCGTGACCGAGCTCGCCGACCGCGGTGAGAAGGTCGTCGAGGAGCTGCGCAGCCAGCCCGTTCTTCGCCGGGTCGTCGGTCGCACCGAGCAGGCCGTCGACGTCGTCGCCGACACCGTCGAGGACACCCTCGCCGAGACCGCCGAGACCGTCGGCGAGGCCTCGGACAAGGTGACCTCCGTGGCCCAGAAGGCCAAGGCCCGCGCCGACAAGGCCCTGCAGGAGGCCGAGGCGGGCACCGAGTCCGCCGCGGCGACCGCCAAGCGCGGGGTGCGGTCGGCCACCACCCCGACCGGCCCGGGCCGCAAGCCCGCCAAGCGCGCCGCCAAGGCCGGGGACGAGACCGCCAGCGACGCGACGACCACCCTCGTGGTGACCGACGCCGTGGTGACCACCGTGCCCACCACGACGGACACCACCCCGGTGCCCGACCCGACGGCGGTTCCGGCCAAGAGCACGACGGCCACTGACTGACTCCCGCGCCATCCCGGCCGGCGGCCCGGCGACCCGATCGGGTCGCCGGGCCGTTCGCTGTCGCCGGCGGGGCCCCATCCACGGGTAACCTCTCCCCATGGGCAGCTTCGACGGTCTGGTGATGGAGGTCGTCCGGCTCGGCGTCCTGGCGCTGGCCGTGTGGGCCTTCGCGGATGCGCTGGCCCGGCCGGCCGCGGCCTTCGTGGCCGCCGGCAAGCTGACCAAGCCCGGCTGGCTGGCGATCACTGCCATCGCCACGCTGCTGCTCTACCTGATGGGGCCGATGAGCTTCCTCGGCCTGCCCGCGGTGATCGCCGCGATCGTGTACCTCGTCGACGTCCGGCCGGCGATCCGTGGGCTCCGCCGGGGCAACAGCAACTGGTGAGCGGGCCGGGGCCCGGGGACGGTCTCGACCCCGCCGCCGAGGCACGCATCCGGGCGAGCTTCGCCCGCCAGACCATGCCCCGCACGCTGGGGGTCACCATGACCGAGGTGGTGCCGGGCCGGGTCGTCCTGGAGATGCCGCGCGACCCCCGGTTCGGCCAGCAGTTCGGTTACACCCACGCCGGCGCGCTGACCACCCTGGTCGACACCGCGTGCGGGTACGCGGCGCTGACCCGGATGGCCGCGGACCGCGAGGTGCTGACCGTCGACTTCACCGCCAACTTCCTGGCCCCCGCGGCCGGTGAGCTGTTCCGGGCCACCGCCACCGTCCTGCGCGCCGGCCGGACGATCGTGGTCACCCGCGGCGACGTGCACGCGGTCCACCCCGGCGGCCAGCCGCGGCTGGTGGCGGCCATGCAGGCCACCATGATGGCCGTCGCCACGCCACCGGCCACGCCGGGGTTCCCGGCGACCTGAGGCCGGGCCGGGTGGGAGCCGCAGCCCGGGGGCGGGAGCCGGCGGCGGGCAGGAGACGGCCGGCCCGCCGTCAGTAGGAGTCGTCGGCCGGCATGAGGACCCACAGCACCAGGTAGGCGATGAACTGCGGCCCGGGCAGGATGCAGGACACGACGAAGGCCACCCGCAGTCCGGTTGCGGACAGGCCGTACCGGCGGGCCAGTCCTGCACAGACACCACCGAGGACGCGGTGCCGGGTGTCGCGGGTGAGGCGGCGGTTCGCGGGCGAGGTCATGGCCACGACCCTACGGTCGGCAGCCTCCTGCCGATCCCTCACCGGTCGAAGATGCCGGCCGGCGGTCGGGGGGACGGCTCGGCGGCCGCGTCGGACACCGGACCGGCCCGGGCCACGAACTCGGCCAGGTCCGAGCCGGCCACCACCCGCGAGGGCATCGGATCACCCGCGCAGCGGCGCACGAGCGCGGCCAGCGGCAGCTCGGTGTCGGAGGCGACGGCGACGGTGTTGCCGAACCGGCGGCCCCGCAGGGTGCCGGGCTCCGCGATCAGGGCGACGTTCCCGAAGACGGCGGCCAGGGTGGCGGCCTGGCCGCGCAGGAACCGCAGCGGCGGGCCATCGGAGACGTTCCAGACGGTGACCCCGCCGGCGACCAGGACCCGGGCGATGTCGGCGGCGAACTCCACCGTGGTGAGGTGGGCCGGCGTCCGGGCGCCGGCGAAGACGTCCACGACGACGACGTCCGCGCTCGCGTCCGGCAGGGTGCCCAGCCCCACCCGGGCATCGTCGGCCCGCACCCGGACCCGGGCCGCCCGGGGCAGCGGCAGCGCCGTCCGCACCAGGTCGGTGAGCGCCTGGTCGACCTCGATCACCCGCTGCCGGGAGCCGGGGCGGGTGACCGCGACGTAGCGGGGGAGCGTGAGCGCACCGCCGCCGAGGTGGACGACGTCCAGCGGAACCCCCGGGTCCGCGACCGCATCGAGCACGTGCCCGATCCGCCGCACGTACTCGAACTCCAGGTACGTGGGGTCGGCGAGGTCGACGTGCGACTGCGGCACGCCGTCGACCAACAGCTCCCAGGAGCCCGGCCGGTCGGCATCGGCCAAGAGCTCCGCGATGCCGCCGCCGACCGCCGTCCGGCCCGGTACCGCGGGGCCGCCCAGCTCGGCGGCCGGCCGCCGGCCGGCCCGGCGCTCCCCGCGGCGGCTCATCGGCGGCGGCTCATCGGCGACCGCTCGGGACGATGGCCCACGACGGTGGCGAAAGGCTGGTGCTGCGCGGTCATCCTGCGGCAGCGGAGGACCGGTCCGGCGCCACCGCCGCCCAGCGGACGGTGACCTCGCCGTGCTTCGCCCGCCGGGTGGAGCCGACCAGCGGCCACCCGTCGTCGGCCAGGGCCTGCACTGCGGCCGCCCAGCGCTGCCGCGGCCCGAACGTCGACAGCCCGGCCGCGGAGGCCCACGCGGCATCGAAGGCGCGCAGGAACTCGTACACCGGCTGGCCCGGGACGTTGTGGTGGATCAGCGCCTTGGGCAACCGCTCGGCGAGGTCGGAGGGCCGCTGCAGGTCGCTCACCCGGGCGGCGAAGGTGAGGGTGAGCGGCCCGCCCTCGTCCAGCGCCACCCAGCTCGCCCGCCGTCCCCACTCGTCGCAGGTGCCCTCCACGAGCAGCCCACCGGGGGCCAGGGCCCCGCGCATCGTGTCCCACGCCCGCGCCGCGGAGTCCTCGTCGTACTGGCGCAGCACGTTGAGGGCCCGCACCAGGACCGGCCGCAGCCCGGCCAGCTCGAAACCGCCCAGCCGGAAGTCCACCCGCGGCGGGTCGCGGTCCGCCGCGACGGCCGCGACCCGGGACGGGTCGATCTCCAGCCCGACCACCTCGAGCCCCGGAACGACCGGCGCCAGCCGGTCGACCAGCTCCAGGGTGGTGACCGCCGAGGCGCCGTAGCCGAGGTCGACGACCAGCGGGCGGGCGGCATCCCGGAGCCGGGGGACCTGGGTGGCCAGCAGCCAGCGGTCGACGCGGCGCAGCCGGTTGGCGTTGGTCGTTCCGCGGGTCGGCAGCCCCAGCGCGCGGGCCCGGCCGGCGGCCAGCCGCGGAGCCCGGCGCACCGGCGGCAGGGTGGCCCGCGCGGTGTGGTCCCGCCCCGACTCGCTCACCGTTCCACAGGGTAGTCCGGCCGCCGGTTAGCGTGGGGGCGTGCTGGTACGCCGTGACGCCCGCCTGGCCGACCTGACCACCCTGGGGGTCGGTGGCCCGATCGACCGCCTGGTCGAGGTGGCCACGTCCGACGAGCTGGTGGACGCGGTCCGGGACGCCGACTCCGCCGGCCGCCCGCTGCTGGTGCTCGGCGGCGGCTCCAACGTGGTGGGGCCGGACGAGGGCTGGGCCGGGGACGTGGTCGGGGTGCGCACCCGGGGCCTGGCGTACCGGTCGGCGGCGGGCACCGTCGAGGTCGAGGTCCAGGCCGGCGAGCCCTGGGAGGACCTGGTGGCGGCCGCCGTCGCCGAGGGGCTCGCGGGGGTCGAGGCACTGTCGGGCATCCCCGGCTCGACCGGTGCGACCCCGGTGCAGAACGTCGGCGCCTACGGCCAGGAGGTCGCCCAGACCATCGCCGCCGTCCGCGTCTACGACCGGGCGGCCGGCCGGCAGCGCGTGCTCCGCCCGGCCGACTGCGGCTTCGGCTACCGGGACAGCCTGCTCAAGCAGCATCCCGGCGCGCTCGTCGTCCTCACCGTCACCTTCGGCCTGGTCGCCGGACGGCGGTCCCGGCCGGTCACCTACGCCGAGCTGGCGACGAAGCTGGGCGTGGACATCGGCGACAGCGCGCCGCTGGACGACGTCCGCGCGGCGGTGCTGGAGCTCCGCCGCGGCAAGGGCATGGTGTGGGACCCGGCCGATCCGGACTCGCGCAGCGCCGGGTCGTTCTTCACCAATCCGATCGTGCCGCACACCGCTGCCGTCGACGGCTGCCCCAGCTGGCCGGCCGGCAGGGGACGGGTCAAGCTGTCGGCTGCCTGGCTGGTGCAGAACGCCGGCTACGGCCGGGGCACCCGCGAGGGCCGGGTCGGGACGTCGTCCAAGCACAGCCTGGCGCTGACCACCGAACCCGGCGCGACGGCGAGCGAGCTGATGGCCTTCGCGGAGAAGATCGTCGCGGGCGTGCAGGAGAAGTTCGGCGTCACCCTGGTGCCCGAACCCACTGCCGTCTCCGCCTGACCGGGGTCCCCAGGTACCGGAAAGCGGCACCCTGGGACTCCATGAACGGCCGTGTCAGCTGCGCCGGGGGAGCAGCCCAAAACCCTCGGTTGCCGCGGCGACACGCAGCTGGAGGTCGAAGGCAGCCATCGTGCGGCAGGACGGA
The DNA here is from genome assembly GCA_025933855.1 of Modestobacter sp. Taxonomy (GTDB): domain Bacteria; phylum Actinomycetota; class Actinomycetes; order Mycobacteriales; family Geodermatophilaceae; genus Modestobacter. The sequence continues at coordinate 6,826 of JAICZD010000067.1, forward strand.
TCGGCTGCGGCCGCCGCGCGGGCGCTGGCCAGCTGGACGGCGTCGTAGGCCCGCAGGGAGTGCACGGCAGCCAGCTGCGCTGCGGCGTCCAGCACGGCAGCGGCGACGGCGACGGCGGCGAACCGGGGGAGCGAATCCGGCGTACCGAAGTAGTCGGCCTCGAAGTCGGCCACCAGCAGTCCGGCGTCGTCGGGGGACAGCTCCCCCGTGCGCGCCTTGCGCCACAGTGCGGCGGGGACCTCGACCCGTGCCAGCTGGGACACGACGAGAGTCGACGCGTTCCGGATCACCTCGTGATCGGGCTCGTCGGCGTACAGCTTCACCAGCGCGGAGGAATCCGCGAAGGTGCTCACCGGCGGTCCTCGGAGGGACCCCCCGCGAGCGGAAGGTCCCTCCGGCTCGCCGTCCGCCCCGCCACGCTGCGGAGCCTCCGCGTGGACCCGCCCCTCGTCACGTCCGCTCGCGCGTCACGAGCTCCGACAGCTGTGTGCCGGTACCGGCCGCGCGTCGCGCTCGGGCTACGTCGGCTGGATCCGGCCGGCGGCGCGGCGGTCCGTCCGGCGCCAGGATTCCCGCTTGGGCGAGCCGCTCGCGGATGCGCTGGACGTCGCTGCCACCCAGGTCCGGGTCCGTCGCGGCGGCGAGGACCCTGGTGAGGAACTCGTTCATGCTCTGCCCGCTCCGCGACGCAACGGACCTGACCCGCTCGACGACGTCGTCCGGAGCGCGCCACGTCACCTGTTGCATGCAGTCAAGTTAGCAGGCATGCCTGCATCGGGTGGGACTGACGACCGCCCTCGAACCCGGAGAGAGCGGCGTCCGCTACTCGCGGGCGACCTTGTACTGCGCGGCCTGTGCCCGGGGCCGCACGACGAGCAGGTCGACGTTCACGTGGTGCGGCCGGGTGACGGCCCAGGCGATGCAGTCGGCGATGTCCTCGGCGACCAGCGGCTCGCGCACCCCGCGGTAGACCGCGGCCGCCCGCTCGGCGTCCCCGCCGGTGCGGTTGAGGGTGAACTCGTCGGTCTTCACCATCCCCGGCGCGATCTCCATGATCCGCAGCGGCTCGTACACCAGCTCCAGCCGCATCGTCTCCACCAGCGTGTGCACCCCGTGCTTGGCCGCGGTGTAGGAAGCCCCACCCTCGTAGCTGACCAGCCCGGCGGTCGAGCCGACGAACACCACGTCGCCGGCGCCGGACGCCCGCAGCGCGGGGAGCAACGCCTTCGTCATCCGCACCGTGCCCAGCACGTTGACGTCGAAGGAGCGCTGCCAGGAGTCCAGGTCGGCCTCGGCGACGGGGGCGGCGTCGAAGGCGCCGCCGGCATTGTTGACCAGGACGTCGACCCGGTCCAGGCCCGCGGTGAACGCCGCCACCGACCCGTCGTCGGTGACGTCCAGCTGCACCGCGCGGCCGCCGATGCGCTCGGCGAGCGCGGTCAGCCGGTCCAGCCGCCGTGCGCCGAGGACGACGTCGAACCCCTCCGCGGCCAGCCGGGCAGCGGTCGCGGCGCCGATGCCGCTGGACGCACCGGTGACGACGGCGACCCGCCCTCTCCCCGGGAACGGAGCTGCGGAGGACGGCGGCGGCGTGGGGTTGGACATGTGACCATCCTGGCGCTGAGGCAGACTGGGACGCCGACAGGGTGCCCGTTGCGGGCGCCAACCACTTGCCTGAGCGGGAGGAGAGCCGTGCCCGCTCGCCGCCACCACCGACCCGCCTGGCGCACCGACGCGACGCCACTGCCACCGGTGCTGCCCCGCCGGGTGGCGACCCTGTCGGTGCACACCAGCCCGCTGGACCAGCCCGGTGCCGGTGACGCCGGCGGGATGAACGTCTACATCGTCGAGGTCTCCCGCCGGCTGGCCGAGCGCGGCATCGCGGTGGACGTCTTCACCCGCGCCACCTCCAGCGATCTGCCGCCGGTGGTGGAGATGAGCCCCGGGGTGACCGTCCGGCACGTCAGCGCCGGCCCGTTCGAGGGCCTGGGCAAGGAGGACCTGCCGGCCCAGCTGTGCGCCTTCACCGCGGCGGTGCTGCGGGAGGAGGCCCAGCACGAGCCGGGCCACTTCGACGTCGTCCACTCCCACTACTGGCTCTCCGGCCAGGTCGGCTGGCTGGCCCGCGACCGGTGGGGCGTGCCGCTGGTCCACTCCGCGCACACGCTGGCGAAGGTGAAGAACGCCGCGCTGGCCGAGGACGACGCCCCGGAGCCCCGGGCGCGGGTGATCGGCGAGGAGCAGGTCGTCGCCGAGGCCGACCGGCTGGTGGCCAACACCGCGGACGAGGCCTCGCAGCTGGTCCGCTGGTACGACGCCGACCCGCGGCGCACGCTCGTCGTCCCCCCGGGGGTCGACCTGCAGCGCTTCACCCCGGGCGACCGGCGGCGGGCCCGGGAACGGATCGGGGTGCCCGCCGACGCCGTCGTCCTGCTCTTCGTCGGCCGCATCCAGCCGCTCAAGGGCCCCGACCTGCTGCTGCAGGCGGCCGCCCGGATGCTGGCCGACGACCCCGGGCTGCGGGCGAGGCTGCAGGTGCTGGTGGTCGGTGCGCCCAGCGGCTCGGGGCTGGCCGAACCCCGGCGCCTGCACGAGCTCGCCGGCACCCTCGGGATCACCGACGTGGTCCGCTTCCTCCCGCCGCAGCCGCCGGAGCGCCTCGCCGAGCACTACCGGGCCGCCGACGTCGCCGTGGTGCCGAGCCACAGCGAGTCCTTCGGCCTGGTGGCGCTGGAGGCGCAGGCCTGCGGCACGCCGGTGGTGGCGGCCGCGGTCGGCGGGCTGCTCACCGCGGTGGACGACGGGGTCTCCGGCCTGCTCGTCGCCGACCGCCACCCCGGTGACTACGCGGCCGCGCTGCGCCGGGTGCTGGCCGGCCGGGAACTGCTCGCCGCCGGCGCCCGCCGGCACGCCGCCCGGTTCAGCTGGGACCGCACCGTCGACTCGTTGGTCGGCGCCTACGCCGCGGCGATGGCCGAGATGGCCCAGCGGCCGGGGCGGCCGGCCCGCGACCGCGCGCTGCGGGACGGGGTGCGGCTGCTGTCGGGGGGCGGCGTCGCGGGATGACCGGAGGCGGGGACGGGCTGAGCGGGCGCACCATCACCGAGCTGGCCACGGTCGTCGACGACACGCTGCGCGCCGCGGAGCTGGAGTACGAGCGGACCAGCCCCGGCCGGTTCGTCGTCACGCTGCCCGGGGTGAACAAGCTCCGCACGGTCGTCGGGCTGATCGTCGGCGAGCACGGCTTCCGGATCGAGGCCTTCGTCTGCCGGCAGCCCGACGAGAACCGCGAGCAGCTGTGGGCCTGGCTGCTGCAGCACAACGCACGGATGTACGGCGTGAGCTACTCCATCGACCGCGTCGGCGACGTCTACCTCACCGGCCGGCTGGGCCACAGCGCGATCACCCCGGAGGAGATCGACCGGCTGCTGGGCGCGGTGCTCACCTACGCCGACGAGCACTTCAACACCATGCTGGAGATCGGCTTCGGAACCTCCATCCGGCGGGAGTGGGCCTGGCGGGTCAAGCGCGGGGAGTCGCTGCGCAACCTGGAGGCGTTCGCCGCGTTCGCCGACCCCGAAGGCCGGCACCGCCCGAGGGATGAGGAGTCGGCACCCGAGTGAGCACCGCCGGGCCGGGGCCGGGGGCGGTGGCGGCGGGCCGGGCGCCACCCGGCGCGTTCGGGCAGGATGGCCCTCGTGACCGATACCGGGACGCTGGTGCTCCTCCGCCACGGCGAGAGCGAGTGGAACAAGGCCAACCTGTTCACCGGCTGGGTGGACGTCGAGCTGTCGCAGAAGGGGCGCGCCGAGGCGACCCGCGGCGGGCAGCTGATCGCCGAGCACGGGCTGCTGCCCGACGTGCTGCACACCTCGGTGCTGCGGCGGGCGATCACGACCGCGGAGCTGGCTCTGGCGGCCGCCGGCCGGCAGTGGATCCCGGTGCGCCGGTCGTGGCGGCTCAACGAGCGGCACTACGGCGCGCTGCAGGGGATGGACAAGGCCGCGACCCTCGCCGAGTACGGCGAGGAGCAGTTCATGCTGTGGCGGCGCAGCTACTCGACGCCGCCGCCGCCGATCGAGCCCGGCAGCGAGTACAGCCAGGACGACGACCCGCGGTACGCCGTCCTGCCGCCCGAGGCGCGGCCCGCCACCGAGTGCCTGGCCGACGTGGTCGTCCGGATGCTGCCCTACTGGTACGACTCGATCGTGCCCGACCTGCGCAGCGGAGCCACCGTGCTGGTCGCCGCGCACGGCAACAGCCTGCGGGCGCTGGTCAAGCACCTGGACGGGATGGGCGACGAGGAGGTCGTCGGCTTGAACATCCCCACCGGGGTCCCGTTGCGGTACGACCTGGACGCGGACCTGCGCCCCACGAAGCCGGGCGGGGAGTACCTCGACCCCGATGCGGCCGCGGCCGCGATCGAAGCGGTCAAGAACCAGGGCAAGAAGTAGGCGCACCTCCGGACGAACCGGGCACAGAGGCAGTCACATCTCCGGTAGGAAACCTGAATCGCCGGTGAACCCGCAGGTACGGGACGGTGAACAGATCCCCTCGCCCGGGTGAGCGGGCCCGCTCGGGCTGGTCGGGGCGTCGCCGGGCTCTAGCATCGGCATCGTGGAGCCCGCGGTCGCCGCCCTGGTCGGCCTGGTGATCGGCCTCGTGCTGGGCCTCGTGCTCGCCGGAGCTGCGCTGCTGACCGGACCGGACCGGCGTCGCCGCAGCCGGCCGGGTGGCTCTCCCGGGCGGACCGGCAGCCGGGACGAGCGCGACGACGGCGAGGCAGCGCTGAGCCGCCGGCTGCTGGACCTGATGGACCCCGCCGTCGTGCTGCTCGGGCCGGACGACACCGTGCTGGTGGCCAATCCGCCGGCCCGGGCGCTGGGCATCCTGCGCGGTGACCGGCTGCTGGTGCCGGCGCTGCTGGACGTGGCGCGCAGCGTGCAGACCACCGGTAACCGGCGCGTCGACGTGCCGTTGCCCGGCAACCTGGTCGGTGCCGGCCCCCGCACGGTCGGCGTGCACGGCGTGCGCCTGGCCAGCGGTCCTGCGCTGCAGCCCGGACCGGTCGCGCTGGTGCTGCAGGACGTCACCGAGGCGCGGCGGGTGGAGGCCGTCCGCCGGGACTTCGTGGCCAACGTCGGTCACGAGCTCAAGACACCCGTCGGAGCTCTGGCCCTGCTGGCCGAGGCGGTGTCCGGCGCCGCCGAGGAACCGGTGACGGTGCAACGGTTCGCGGCGCGGATGACCCATGAGGCCGACCGGCTGGCCCGGCTGGTGCGTGAGCTGATCGACCTGTCCCGGCTGCAGGGCGGCGAACCGCTGCCGGAACTGGTTCCCGTCGCCATCGGCGCCGTCGTCGCCGAGGCCGTCGACCGCACCCGGGCGGCCGCCGCGGCCAAGGACATCACCCTGGCTGCCGACGCGCAGCCGGGTCTGGCCGTGCTGGGAGTCGAGTCACAGCTGGCGACCGCGCTGACGAACCTGCTCGCCAACGCGGTCCTGTACAGCCCGGCCGGGACGACGATCAGCGTCGGGGCGAGGGCGCGCTCGGGCTTCGCCGAGATCTCGGTGACCGACAACGGCATCGGCATCCCCCGACCGCACCGGTCGCGGGTCTTCGAGCGGTTCTACCGGGTCGACCAGTCCCGGGCCAGCGCGACCGGCGGCACCGGGCTCGGGCTCGCCATCGTCAAACACGTGGCCAGCAACCACGGCGGATCGGTGTCGGTGTCCAGCGAGGAAGGGCTCGGCTCGACATTCACCCTGCGGGTCCCGCTGGCCGCCGGGGTGGCGAAACCGGCCGAGGACGACCGCCCGCCGGCTCCGCCGCTCCCCGAATGGCGGGCTGCCGACTCGCGGGCCGGCGAGTCGGTCGGCCAGGGGGCGCTCACCGGCGAGTCGGGTGGTCGCCAGTTGCCCGGCGGGCCGGCCACGGACGGCCCCGCGACCGACGCGGCCCCCGACGACCTGATGCCGGTCGTACCCGACGACGGCCCGCCCCGGGCCGCCAGGAGAGGACGGTCATGACCCGAGTGCTCGTGGTGGAGGACGAGGAGTCCTTCTCCGACGCGCTGTCGTACATGCTGCGGCGGGAGGGCTACGAGACCGTGATCGCGACCGACGGGGTCGGAGCGCTCGCCGAGTACGACCGTGCGGGCGCAGACATCGTGCTGCTGGACCTCATGCTCCCCGGGCTGTCCGGCACCGAGGTGTGCCGGGCGCTGCGCGCGAAGAGCTCCGTGCCGATCATCATGCTGACCGCCAAGGACACCGAGGTCGACAAGGTGGTCGGGCTCGAGCTCGGCGCCGACGACTACGTGACGAAGCCGTACTCGGCGCGCGAGCTGGTCGCCCGGATGCGCGCCGTCCTGCGGCGCGGAGCGGAGGGTGATCCGGCGACGGAGCCCACCCTCACGGCCGGGCCGGTCCGGCTGGACGTCGAGCGGCACGTGGGGGCCGTCGACGGCCGGCCGGTGGCGCTGCC
>JAICZD010000258.1 GCA_025933855.1 Modestobacter sp.
ATCCAGGCCGCGGTCGGCTCCCGGGTGATCGCCCGCGAGACGGTCCGCGCGATCCGCAAGGACGTGCTGGCCAAGTGCTACGGCGGTGACATCACCCGCAAGCGCAAGCTGCTGGAGAAGCAGAAGGAGGGCAAGAAGCGGATGAAGATGGTGGGCCGGGTCGAGGTCCCCCAGGAGGCCTTCGTCGCCGCGCTCTCCAACGCCGAGCCCGCCAAGAAGTGAGCGGCCGGGTCGAGACGGTCTGCATCGCCGGCCGGCCGGCGGCGCGGGGACCGGGGAGCCGTCCCGCGCCGGGCGGTCAGCCGGTCAGCGCGCTGGTGATGTCCTCGCGCACGCCGTCCGGCTCGAGGCCGCGGTCGTACACGACCTTCGCGGCCAGCCCGTCCCCCTCCCGGAGCAGCCCCAGCAGGATGTGGCCGTCGGCGATGGACCGGTGCTCGAGCGCCAGCGCCTCGCGCAGCGACAGCTCCAGGACCTTTCGCGCCCTGGGCGTGAAGGGGATGTGGCCGGACGGCACGGACTCCCGCCGTCCCGGTGACCGCCTGTGCAGCGCGCCTGGTCCGAAGGTGGCCTCCACCGTGGTGCGCACCGCGGCCAGGTCGATTCCCAGGGTCGAGAGGGCTTCCGCGTCGAGGTCGTCGGGGCCGACGTAGGCGGTGATCGCGTCGATGATCACCTGTGGGGTCAGCCCGTGCGCGGCCAGCACCGTGGCCGAGGCGGTTCCCTCCTGCTGGGCCAGGGCGAGGAGCAGGTGTTCGGTGCCGATGTGCGCGTGCCGCAGCCGGCGGGCCTGATCCTGCGCGAGGACGACGGTCTGCCGGGCCTCGGTGGTGAAGCGTTCGAACATGGTCAGTCCTTCCGCCGGAGCAGCCCACGGCCGCCCGCGTACTTCTTGTGCACCGCTTGCCGGGTCACGCCCAGCTGCTGAGCGATCTGCTCCCACGTCCAGCCCTGGTCGCGGGCGTTGTCCACCTGCAGCGCCTCCAGGCGCTCGACGAGGTCGCGCAGCGCGCGCACCGCCCGCAGCCCCACCGACGGATCCCGGCTGCTCGCCTCGGCCGCCACCTGCACCGTGTCCGCCATGCCTGTCAACCTAGGTTGCGCAGGCGAGCCTGTCAACCGTACTTGACACGCGCGGCGCCCACAGGGGCGTCGGGACGCGCGGTCAGACGGTGAACACGATCTTTCCGGCGGTGCGGCCCTCGACCATCCGCTGGAAACCCTCCCGGGCCTGCGACAGCGGCAGCTCGACGTCGATCTGCGGCCGCACGCCGGTGACCTGGCACATCCGGATCAGCGACTCGAGCTCGTCCCGGGTCCCCATGGTCGACCCGATGACCGACAATTGCGTGAAGAACACCCGGTTCAGCTCGGCGCCCGGGTTGAACCCGGTGGTCGCCCCGCAGGTGACGACCACACCGCCGGGCCGCAGCGACTTGATGCTGTGGCTCCAGGTCGCCTCGCCGACGCTCTCCATCACGCCGTCCACCCGCTCGGGCAGCCGGGCGCCGGACTCGAAGGCCTGCTCGGCACCCAGTGCCAGGGCCGCCGCCCGCTTCTCCTCGGTGCGCCCGGTCACCCACATCCGGTAGCCGGCTGCGCTGCCGAGTTCCACCAGCGCGGTCGCCACCCCGCCGCTGGCGCCCTGCACCAGCACGGTCGACCCGGGCCGGAGCCCGGACCGGACGAACAGCATCCGGTAGGCGGTCAGCCAGGCGGTGGGCAGGCAGGCGGCCTCGGCGAAGGACAGCTCCGCCGGCTTGGGCACCAGGTTGCGGGTCGGGACGACGACCTGCTCGGCCATCGTGCCCTGGTGCAGCTCGGAGAACAGCGACCGCTTCGGGTCCAGCGTCTCGTCCCCGGTCCAGCCGGGCGAGGCGACGACGCCGTGCACCACGACCTCGTTGCCCTCCTCGTCGAGCCCGGCGGCATCGGTGCCCAGGATCATCGGCATCCGCTCCGGCGGCAGGCCGATGCCCTGCAGGCTGAACAGGTCGTGGTGGTTGAGCGAGACGGCCCGCACGGTCACCGTCGTCCAGCCCTCGGGTGCCTCCGGCGCGGGTCGCTCACCCACCTCCAGCACCGACAGCGGGTCCTTCGGGGCGGGGGACGACACGAAGACGGCGAGCATGACCGACTATGGCATTGCGGCCTCGGGGGCCGCACCGCGACGCGGGCGGTTCCCGGTCCCGGCCGACCCGCCGCGGGAGCCCTCAGCGCAGGAGGCTGCGCTCGAGGGTGGTCCGCAGCCAGCGTTCGTAGCGCTCCGGCGGCCAGTCCCAGTCGGTCCGCAGCATCGTGTGCACCTCGGGGCTGGTGAGGGTCCAGAGGACGGCGGCGACCTCGTCGACCGCCATCTGGTCGAGGAAGGCGCCGCGAGCGCCGATCCAGCCCGCGACCGTGGTCATGGCCTGCCGTCGCTGCCGCTGGTGCAGGTCCGCGCGGAGGGCGGCGATCTCCGGGTCGACGGCCGCGGCGCTGCGGAGCATGGCGTCGACCGGGCCGATCCGCTCGAGCTGGACGGCGATGCCGGCGGCGAACAGGGCGAGCTGGCGCCGCTGGTCGGTCTCGGTCCGCATGGCCTGCGGATCGGCGCGCTGCAGCAGCGGAACGTCGGCGTCGTCGCCACCGACGACGACGTCCATCGCCTCCTGCAGCAGACCGCGCTTGGAGCCGAACAGGTGGAAGACGGTGTCACCGGAGACCTCGGCCTCTGCCGCGACGGCCGCCATCGTCGTGCCGGCGTATCCGCCGGCGAGGAACAGCCGAACCGCGGCGTCGATCACGCGACGCCGCGTGGCCCGCGCCTTCTCGCTGCGCACGGAGGAGTGGTAGCTCCGCCGCTTGACGGGTTCGGTCACGAGGTGGACGCTACCCATATTCGTCCTAGGGCCGCTAGGACCAATGTTGGGAAGTGGCGCATGAGCACGGGATACGCGATCGCCTACCGCCTCGGCCTCACCCCGTGGGAGCAGGCCGGACGAGGTGGCGCCGAGCAGCTGACGGCGCTGTTCGCCCGGGAGGAGGAGGGCCGGACCGCACCGTTCGGAGCGGCGCTGGACCTCGGGTGCGGCACCGGGGCGCACTCGGTCGAGCTGGCCCGGCGCGGCTGGCAGGTCACCGGGGTCGACGCCATCGGGGCCGCGGTGGACAAGGCACGGGCACGGGCCCGGGACGAGGGCGTCGACGTCCGGTTCGTGCAGGGGGACGTGACCGCGCTGCGGCCGGAGGACGTCGGCACCGACGTCCGGTTCTTCCTCGACGTCGGCTGCTTCCACGGGCTCAAGGACGACGAGCGGGCGGCGATGGGGGAGCGGGTCACCGCCTGCGCCGCTCCGGACGCAACTCTGCTGATGCTCGCGTTCCCGCCCGGCCGCCGAGGGCCGCTGCCGCGCGGCGCCGGTCGCGCCGACATCGGGACCGCCTTCGCCGGCTGGGTGGTGGCGGAGGAGTTGGCGGCCGACGTCGCCGGTATGCCCGGACCGCTGAAGAAGGCCGCGCCCCGCTGGTACCGCCTCCGCCGGGGCTGAGCGCCGCGACCGCGCGGCCACCGGGCCACCGGGCCGGCGGCGTCGGGGGCGTCGGGGGCGTCGGGGGCTCAGCGCACGACGACGGTGAACTCCCCTCGCGGGACGAACTCACCGATCACCGGGGCGCCGGGCACCTCGCCGGCCAGCAGCAGCCCCCCCGACGTCTGGGCGTCGGCCAGCAGCAGCGCCTCGTCGCCGCTCACCACCGACAGGTCCGCGTGCGGGCGCACCCAGTCCAGGTTGCGCCGGGTGCCGCCGGAGACCCAGCCGTCGGCCAGCGCCTGCCGGGCGCCGGCCAGATAGGGAACGGCGGCCGCGTCGACGACCGCGGTCACCCCGCTGGCCCGGGCCATCTTGTGCAGGTGCCCGAGCAGCCCGAACCCGGTGACGTCGGTGCCGGCCCGGATGCCCGCGGCCACGGCGGCCCGGGCGGCCTCGGCGTTCAGCGTGGTCATCGAGGCCACCGCCTCCGCCGACACCTCCCCGGTGTTCTTGTGCCGGCTGTTGAGCACCCCCACGCCCAGCGGCTTGGTCAGCGACAGCGGCGTGCCCGCCGCCGCGGCGTCGTTGCGGATCAGCCGGTCGAGGTCCACCAGGCCGGTCACGGCCATGCCGTACTTCGGCTCCGGGTCGTCGATGGAGTGCCCGCCGGCGACGTGGCAGCCCGCCGCGTGGGCGACCTCGAG
>JAICZD010000029.1 GCA_025933855.1 Modestobacter sp.
ACTGCGCCGGCCGGCGCCGTGGACGGGCGCCCCGGCAGCGCGCGGCCGGAGCGCGGCAACGCCGGAGCGGAGCCCGGCCGGAGCGGCAGGGGGCGCACCGGCGCGATCCGCACGCGGGCGCGCGGACCGGTCGTGCCGCTGGGTTGGGCGCCGGTCATCGACTTCCGGTCCATCGACTTCCGGCCCATCGACTTCCTGGTCATCGACTCGCTCCTCACGTCGGTGCGCCCCGACGGTTCGAACGACTGTTCGACCGAGGCGCTGGTCGATGTCTACCGCAGGACTCCGACGGTTTCACCGCGACACGGCCCGCCTTCGAACAAACGTTTGAACATCGGCCGTCCAGCGGCTACGCTGCGTGTCGATCAACCCGGCAGACCAGCGCGCACGGGTGCGCTGCGGAGCGCACCGGACGAGGGGGACACATGGCCGTCGACGGCCGGACGTCAGAGGGCTCGGCGAGCACGCCCCGCCGCAAGCGGGCGGGTTCCCCACCGACGGTCGAGGAAGCCGCCGGCGGTGCCGTGCGGGAGTTCCCGGAGCGCGGGGAGGGCGGCGACGGCCTCACCCAGCGCCAGCGCCGGGTGCTCGAGGTGATCCACGATTCGATCGAGCGGCGCGGCTACCCGCCCTCGGTCCGCGAGATCGGTGAGGCGGTCGGGCTGTCCTCCGCCTCGTCGGTCGCCCACCAGCTGTCGGTGCTGCAGCGCAAGGGCTGGCTGCGTCGCGACCCGAACCGCCCTCGCGCGCTCGACGTCCGGCTGCCCGGCGAGCAGCCCGGCGACGGCGCCGCGGCCTCGACGGCTGCACAGCAGACCGCCGCCGGCGTGGGCACTCCCGCCGACGAGCCCCGCGGCCCGGCACCGACCTATGTTCCGTTGGTGGGCCGGATCGCCGCAGGTGGCCCGGTGCTCGCCGAGCAGGCGGTCGAGGACGTGTTCCCGCTGCCGAAGGAGCTGGTCGGCGAGGGCACCCTGTTCATGCTGAAGGTCGCCGGCGACTCGATGGTCGAGGCGGCGATCTGCGACGGCGACTGGGTGGTCGTCCGGCAGCAGCCTGCGGCGGAGAACGGCGAGATCGTCGCCGCGATGATCGACGGCGAGGCCACCGTGAAGACCTACAAGCGGCGGGACGGGCACGTGTGGCTGCTGCCGCACAACCCGGCGTACGAGCCGATCCCGGGCGACGAGGCCACGATCCTGGGCCGGGTGGTCACCGTCCTGCGCCGCGTCTGACAGTGGGTCCGCGGAGCCGGCCCGCCGGCCCGGCTCCGCGGACCCCGGGGGAAGTCCCCCGCTCAGCTGCGGCGACGCAGCTTGCCCCAGATCCACACGGCCAGGGTGGCCACCGCCGCCGCGATCGCGGCGGCGGCCAGCGCGCCGGCCGCTCCACCGAGGTCCACCGGTCCGGCGGCAGCTGGGTCCTCGGGCCCGGCCGAGGAGGGTGCCTCCGACGCGGACGCCGACGCAGGTCCGGTCCCGCCCGTGGCGGGCAGCACGGTGACCACCGACGGCAAGCCCTCCCCCGCCACCACCAGGTCGCGCCCGTTGGCCCCGAAGCTGATCGCCTCCCCCTGCGGGGCGTCCGGCAGCGTGACCCGGACCGGCGCCGACCGCAGAGCACCCACCACGTCCGACCCGCTCAAGGGCCAGACGTAGGCGTCGGTGTAGGTGCGCAGGGCCAGGAGCCGACCGTCGGCGGACACCGCACCGCCGGTCACCAGCAGTTGCCCGGCGCGACCCACCGGGCCACCAGCGGTGCCGGTGAGGGTGAACCCCAACCGGGCCACCTTCGACATCGGCAGGGTCGCGCCGTCGGCCAAGGGAGCGTCCGGGCGGTACACCTCACTGGCGCCGAGCACCTCCTTCGTCACCAGGTAGGGGGTGCCGTCGGGTGCCAGGAGCAGCGCCTCGGTGTCGTGCGGGCCGTCGGGATAGGTGAGCCGGGTCAGCGAGGTGCTTCCGCCGGGATGCATGCCGATCATGGCCACGGTCGACCGGCTGCGCTGGTTGTCACCGGTGTCGGCCAGCCAGATGGTGCCGTCCTCGGCCAGCGCCAGGTCCTCGGGGTCGTAGGGGTCCACCGGCGCGGAGCGGACCTCGCCCACCGAGCAGGTGTCGTCCAGCACCAGCACCTGGGCGGTGTCGCCGCCGTCGCTCATCGCCAGCAGCGAGGCGCCGGCGGTGGCCAGCCCGGACAGCTCGGCCAGCCGCGGGTCGGTGATCGAGCAGCGGTCCACCGGTTCCCCGTAGGCCGGCGGCTCCGCCGCCTCGGCCCGGGCCGGCAGGGCGGAGAGCAGGCTGCCGAGCAGCGCCACCGGGATGGCCGTCAGCACCCCGGCGCCCACGACAGCCGTCCTGGCCCGCCCGGGGGTCCCGCGAACGTGGCCGTGGTGGCGCGTCCGGGCGCGGACGGCGGGGCCGGCTGGATCAGACCTGCCGCTGGCCTGCTCGGGCACCGAGCCAGCGTGACAGCAGCACGGCGTCCAGCAGGTGCACCACGCCCAGCAGCAGGATGCCGACCGCGGCACCCACGACGGCGTCGGTGACCCAGTGGAAGTCCAGCGCCACCATCGCCGCGCCGGTGGCCACCGGGCCCAGCAGGCTCATTCCCCGGGCAACCCGCTGGACCCGGGCCGGCAGGTCGAACTGCACCGCCTGCCAGCGGACGAGCCCCCACATCAGCACGGCGTTGGCGACGTGACCGGAGGGATAGCTGGCCCCGTCCCGGTGGAAGAAGGAGCCGGGATAGGCCGGCGCGGTGCGCCCGGCGCCCCATTTGAAGGCGTACACGACCGCGGTCAGCAGCAGCAGCGCCACCACCACCCGGGCCAGCGGCAGCAAGGTCCTCTCCCGCCACCACAGCCAACCGACCAGCCCGGCGAGCACGAGGAGCAGGAAGCCGCGGCCACCGGCCTGGGTGAACACCCAGACGGCCCAGTAGCCGTCGGAGTGGCGCAGGTCCCAGCCGCTCACGACCTCGGAGACCCGCAGGTCCATCCGCTCCAACCAGCCACGGGTGAGCAGGTCGGTGGTGACCGCGGCGGTGACCAGCGTCGCCACGGCCATCAGCCACCACGGCGGCCGGCCGGTGCCGACCGGCGGCTCGGGGGACGGGGTCGTCGGTGCACCGGGGGCCTCCGCCGTCCGCTGCACCCCACCGCCGACCATGAGGCCACGGTACCGGGGCCGTGACCTGTCCGTGACCGTGCAGCCGCCGGGCCGTTGCGGCGCGTCCGGGCCCCGACCCAGCAGCGGTGACCCGGCCCGGGCCGCTCGGGCCCGGGCCGGGAGGTGGTTCAGCCGACCGGTGCGGCGAAGCCGTCCAGGGCGGCGGCCAGCCCGGCGTCGACGCGGGCCGACATCCGGGTGCCCTCGGCCTCGTGCTGCTCGGTCAGCACCTCGCCGTCCCGGTGCACCCGGGCGACCAGGTCGCCCCGGTGGTAGGGCAGCAGGACGTCGACGTCCACGTCCGGACGGGGCAGCCGGCCGGCGATGACGTCGCGCAGCGCCTCGAGCCCCGCACCGGTCCGGGCGGACACCCAGACGGCGTCGGGCAGCGCCCGGCGCAGCAGGAGCACGTCCTCCTCGGACATCGCGTCGACCTTGTTCACCACGATGACCTCGGGCACGGCGGCGGCGTCGATGTCGCCGAGCACGATCCGGACCGCGTTGATCTGGCCCAGCGGGTCGGGGTCGGACCCGTCGACGATGTGCAGCAGCAGATCGGCGGCCGCGACCTCCTCCAGCGTGGAGCGGAAGGCGTCGACCAACTGGTGCGGAAGGTGCCGGACGAAACCGACGGTGTCGGTGAGCGTGTACTCCCGGCCCTCCGGTGTCTCGGCGCGGCGGACCGTGGGGTCGAGGGTGGCGAACAGCGCGTCCTGCACCAGCACGCCGGCGTCGGTGAGCCGGTTGAGCAGGCTGGACTTGCCGGCGTTGGTGTACCCGGCGATGGCCACGCTCGGCACCGCGTTGCGGTCCCGCGACGAGCGCTGGGTGGCCCGCGCGGTGGCCATCCCGGCGATCTCCCGGCGCAGCTTGCTCACCCGCGCACGGATCCGCCGCCGGTCGGTCTCGATCTTGGTCTCACCCGGACCGCGGGTGCCGATGCCGCCGCCTCCGGCGACCCGGCCACCGGCCTGCCGGCTCATCGACTCACCCCAGCCACGCAGTCGCGGCAGCATGTACTGCATCTGGGCGAGCTCGACCTGCGCCTTGCCCTCCCGGCTGGTCGCGTGCTGGGCGAAGATGTCCAGGATCAGCGCCGTCCGGTCCACGACCTTGACCTTGAGGACCTTCTCCAGCTGGTTGAGCTGGCCGGGGGTGAGCTCCCCGTCGCAGACCACGGTGTCGGCGCCGGTGGCCGCCACGATGTCGCGGATCTCGACGGCCTTGCCCGAGCCCACGTAGGTGGCCGCGTCCGGCTTGTCCCGCCGCTGCACCAGCGCCTCCAGGACCTGCGAGCCGGCCGTCTCGGCGAGGGCGGCCAGTTCGGCCAGCGAGCGGTGCGCGTCGACCGCCGTCCCCTCGGTCCAGACACCGACGAGCACGACCCGCTCCAGGCGGAGCTGCCGGTACTCGACCTCGGTGACGTCGGTGAGCTCGGTGGACAGGCCCGCCACCCGGCGGAGCGCGCCGCGCTCCTCCAGGGCGTAGGACCCGGTGGTCTCGTCCGCTGCGTCGTCCAGCAGAGCGCGGTTCTGGGCTGTCGTCATCGTCTCCAGCGTGGCATGCCCCTGCGACAGAAGCACCTGAGTTGTCGTCATCGCCCGGTACAACACCTCAGGGGTCCGGGTGCATCCCGAGGTAGAGCGACCATTTCTCGCCGTCCGGATCGGCCGGCCGGCGGGCGAACTCGTCGAGCAGGGCGTGCAGCCGACGACGGAACTCGGCCATCTCCGCGGCCGGCAGCCGCAGCCCCAGCCGGCTGCTGGACAGCCGGTCCTCGCCTCCGCCGGCGACCTCGTCGAGGAAGGCGGCCAGCAACGGGTCCCGGGACGGCGCGGGCCGGTCGTCGACGTCCATCAGCCAGCTCTTGCCGGTGGCCCGGTAGGGCACCTCCCGGGCGCCGCGGGTGCCGCGCCGCTCGGCTTCGGGGGCGAGGAAGCCGGTGTCCACGAGGGTTCGCACGTGGTGCAGCACCGTGGCCGGGTTGCGGTCCAGCCGGGCGGCGAGCTGCCGGTTGGTCAGCGCCTGGTCCAGGCACAGCCGCAGGATCCGCAGCCGGACGGCGGAGGCCAGCGCGCGCGCCTCCGCGTCGGTCGCCCGCCGGCGGACGCCGGCCATCCCCGGGTGTGCCACCCCCGCGCGCTCGGGGCCGGGGAGACTCGCCGGCTGCTCTGCGGTCACCCCGGGAGCCTAGGACGGACACGCCGAAATGTGATTGACACTCCCCAATCGGAGCGCTCAGGCTGCCCGGGTGACCCGACCGGCCGGCCTCTGGCAGCACCGCGACTTCCGGCAGCTGTGGGCGGCGGAGACGGTCAGCCAGATCGGCACCCAGGTCACCCAGCTCGCCCTTCCGGTGGTCGCGGTGACGTACCTGGCGGCCAGTCCGCTGCAGATGGGATACCTCACCGCGCTGGAGACCGTCGCGTTCCTGGTGATCGGGCTGCCCGCCGGGGCGTGGGTGGACCGCTGGCGGCGCAAGCGGGTGCTGGTCACCGCCGATGTCGTCCGGGCGGTCACCCTGGCCAGCCTGCCGATCGCCTACCTCACGGGCGTGCTGACGCTCGGGCAGCTGTTCGTCGTCGCCGCGGTCACCGGCGCGGCGACGGTCTTCTTCGACGTCGCCTACCAGAGCTACCTGCCGTCCCTGGTGCACCGGGACCAGATCGTCGACGGCAACGGCAAGCTCGAGGCCAGCCGGGCGGTGGCCCAGGTCGCCGGCCCCGGAGCGGCCGGCGTCCTGCTGCGCGTGGTCGGCGCGCCACTGCTCATCGCGCTGGACGCGGTGTCCTTCCTGCTGTCCGCGCTGTTCATCGGCGCCATCCGGCAGCCCGACCGGGTGCCCGACCGCTCGACCCGGCGACGGTTGCGGACCGAGATCGGCGAGGGGCTGTCCTTCGTCGTCCGGCATCCGCTGCTGCGCCGGATCGTGGCCTGCACCGGCACGTCGAACCTGTTCTCCATGATCACCACGACGCTGCTGGTGCTCTTCGCGCTGCGCGAGCTGGACCTGTCGGAGACCGACCTGGGCTTCGTCCTGTCGGCCGGCGCCGTGGGCGGCCTGCTCGGCGCGGTGACCGCCGCGCGGTTCGCGCGCCGGGTGGGCGAGGGCCGTGCCATTCCGCTGTCGGTGCTGGTCGCGCTGCCGTTCGCCGCGCTCACGCCGCTGGCCGCACTGGGCGCACCCGTGCCGCTGCTGGTGCTCAGCCAGTTCGGGTTCAGCTGGGTGGTCGTCGTCTACAACGTCACCCAGGTCTCCTTCCGGCAGCGGCTGTGCCCACCGCAGCTGCTCGGCCGGATGAACGCCTCCGTCCGCTTCCTGGTCTTCGGGACGATGCCCCTCGGTGGGCTGCTGGGCGGGGCGCTGGGCACCTGGCTGGGCGTCGTCCCGACCCTGTGGATCGCCGTCGGCGGCCAGGCGCTCGCCGCCGCCTGGGTCACGCTGAGCCCGCTGCTGGGCCTGCGCGACCTGCCCGACGAGTGGGACGGCGGCCGGTTGCCCGACGCCGAGCCGGTGGCCCCGGCCGCCGGCGGATGAGCCCTCCGCCACCGCTGTGGCGCCACCACGACTTCCGGCAGCTGTGGGCGGCGGAGACGGTCAGCCAGGTCGGCACCCAGGTGACGATGGTGGCGCTGCCGCTGCTGGCGGTCACCCTGCTGCACGCCACGCCCTTCCAGATGGGCGTGCTGACGGCCCTAGAGACGCTGGCGTTCCTCGTGGTGGGGCTTCCGGCCGGTGCCTGGGTCGACCGCTGGCGGCGCAAGCGGGTGCTGGTCACCGGCGACCTCGTCCGCGCGGTGGCGTTCGGCTCGCTGCCGCTGGCGGCCGCGCTGGGCGTGCTGACCCTCGGGCAGCTGTACGTCGTCGCGCTGCTGGCCGGCACCGCCACGGTGTTCTTCGACGTGGGTTACCAGAGCTACCTGCCCTCCCTGGTCGACCGCGCGCAGATCGTGGACGGGAACTCCAAGCTGGAGGCCAGCCGGGCCGTCGCCCAGGTTGCCGGTCCAGGGCTCGCCGGCGCGCTGATCCGGGTCCTCGGCGCGCCCGCGCTGATCGCGTTCGACGCCGTCTCCTTCCTGCTCTCGGCGCTGTTCATCGGCCGCATCGGGCACGCCGACACCGTTCCGGACCGGGCCGACCGCCGCCCGCTGCGCACCGAGATCGCCGAGGGGCTGTCCTTCGTCGTCCGGCACCCCCTGCTGCGCCGCATGGTGGCCTGCACCGGCCTGGCCAACCTGGCCGGCTCGGCGACCGACGCCCTGCTGGTGCTCTACGCCGTCCGCCGGCTCGGGTTGTCCGCCTCGGTGGTCGGCCTGGTGTTCTCCGCCGGCGCGGTCGGCGGGCTCGTGGGGGCGGTGGCCGCGGCCCGCATCGCCCGAGTCATCGGGGAGGGCCGGACGATCCCGCTGTCCGCGGTCGTGTTCGCCGGCGCCGGCATCGCGGTGCCGCTGGCGTCGCTGGGGGCGCCGGTTCCGCTGCTGCTGGCCGGCTGGTTCCTGGAGAGCTTCGGCGTCATCGTCTACAACGTCACCCAGGTCAGCTTCCGCCAGCGGCTGTGCCCGCCGGGTCTGCTCGGCCGGATGAACGCCTCGGTCCGCTTCATCGTCTTCGGCACGATGCCTCTGGGCGCGTTCCTCGGCGGCGCGCTGGGCACCTGGCTCGGCCTGGTTCCCGCGCTGTGGATCGCGGTGGCCGGCCAGTTCCTCGCGGCGGTCCCGGTGCTCGCCTCACCGCTGATCCGGATGCGCGACCTGCCCGACGGATGGGACGGCGGGCGGGTACCCGGCGGGGAGCCGGTTGCCCCGGCGACCCGCGGGTAGGGCCGCTGCGACCGCGTCCGCCCGACGGAGGGACACCCCGTGAGCACACCGACCGAACCCGACGACCCCGGTCGCGACCCCGAGGGCCTGGACCCGCCCCGCGACATCCTCGACAGCAACAGCGGCGTCCCCGAGCAGGGATCCTTCCGGCCGCACACGTCGACCCAGCCGAGCGACACGCCCTCGGACCAGCCGCCGACCTCCACCGAGGGCAGCGGGCCGTAGGCGCGGTCAGCCGGCGAGCCACTCCGCGGTGAGCGTGCCGGCGCTGACCACCACGGCCGGGCCGCTGAGCACCGTCGTCCGGCCGTCGAAGCCGACCGACAGCCGGCCACCGGGGACGTCGACCGCGACGGTCCCGGTGCTGCGGCCGGCCGCGACGAGTGCCGCATACGCGGCCGCGCACGCGCCGGTTCCGCAGGAGCGGGTCTCCCCCACCCCACGCTCGTAGACCCGCATCACCACGTGCACGTCGGCGCCGGGCGGGGCCTCGCCGGCCGGCCGCACGTTGACCACCTCGACGTTGACGCCGTCGGGGAACATCGCCGGGTCGACCGGCGGCAGCGTGGTCAGGTCGACGCCGGCGACCGGCTCGTCGAGCAGGCAGACCAGGTGCGGGTTGCCCATCGACACGCCCCGCCCGGACACCCGCCGGCCGCCGAGCACGGTCTCCCCCGTCCCCAGCGGGCGGGCCGGGCCCATGTCCACCCAGTAGCCGGCCCCGGGCCGGACGCCGACCCGGCGGGGGCCACCGCGGGTGCCGACCAGGACGCCGGCCTCCGCGGCCGCGCGGTCGACCAGGCCCTCGGCGACCAGCACGTGCAGGAACAGCCGGATGCCGTTGCCGCACATCTCCGCGTGCGACCCGTCGGCGTTGCGGTGGTCCATGAACCACTCGCACTGCGGCAGCGCCTCGCCGAGGGCGGCCGCGGCGTCGGGGACGCACCGGCTGGGCACGATCCGCAGCACGCCGTCCCCGCCCAGCCCGGCGCGCCGGTCGCACAGCCGGGTGACCAGGGCGGCGTCCAGCCGGTGTTCCGGCCACACCGAGCCGTCCGGGTCGGGCAGGACGACGAAGTCGTTCTCCGTGCCGTGCCCGCGGAGCACCCGGGGCCCTGCGAAGTCGGTCACCGCCCGATCGTACGGTCGCCGCGCAGCCGGCCCAGCAGGTCGAGGACGGCGCCGGCCAGGTCCGGGCGGGCCGCGTCGAACCAGCTGATGGCGGCGTCGCGGCGGAACCAGGACCGCTGCCGCCGGACGAAGCGCCGGGTGGTGGTGACCGTGCGCTCCCGGGCCTCCGCCGCGGTCAGCACGCCGTCGAGCTGCTGCAGCACCTGCGCGTAGCCCAGCGCGCGGGACGCGGTCGGGCCCTCGCGCAGCCCGTCGGCGGCCAGCGCCACGACCTCGTCGACGAAGCCCGCCGCCCACATCCGGTCCACCCGTGCACCGATCCGCCGGTCCAGCTCGTCGGCGGCCCGGTCCAGGCCGACGGCCACCACCGGGTAGTGCGGCCGGGGGGCGGGAAGGCTCGCGGCGAAGGGCCGGCCGGTCAGCTCGACCACCTCCAGGGCCCGCACCAGCCGCCGTCCGTTGCTGGGCAGGATCGCCGCGGCCGCGGCCGGGTCCACCGCGGCCAGCCGGTCGTGCAGCGCGGCCGGGCCGCGGGCGGCGAGGTCGGCCTCCAGCCGGGCGCGCAGCGCCGGGTCGGTGCCTGGGAAGTCCAGTTCGTCGAGCACGGCCCGGACGTAGAGGCCGGACCCGCCGACCAGCAGCGGAACGGTGCCGGCGGCCCGCAGCCGGTCGATCTCGGCGCGGGCACGGATCCGGTACTCCGCCACGGACGCCGGCTCCCGCACGTGCCACAGGTCCAGCAGCAGGTGTGGCACCCCGTCGCGTTCGGCCGCGTCCGGCTTGGCCGTGCCGATGTCCATGCCGCGGTACAGCTGCATCGAGTCGGCGTTCACCACCTGGCCACCCAGCCGGTGCGCCAGCGCGACAGCCAGCGCGGACTTGCCGGTGGCGGTCGGGCCGACCACCGCGACCACCGGTGGTGCGGCGCCGGCCGCGGTCACTCCACCTGCCACAGCGCGGCGAGGTACCCGACGCCGAAGGGGGCCTGGTCGTAGCGCAGCTCCGCCCGAACGGGCCGCCCGGCCAGGGCCGCGCCCACGGACCGCCACACCGGAACGCCGGCAGCCAGCAGCCGCGCCCCCTCCGCGGGGTCCAGGGCGGCCAGTGCGGCGGGATCCCCATCGGCCAGGGCCGCGGCGACGGCGGCATCGAAGGGGCCGGCCGCGGGGTCGAGCGCTCCGGGCGCCTTCTCGGTGCGCCGCGCCGAGCCGTCGCCCAGAGCGAGCACGCCGACCGCCGCGGGCAGCTCGGCCAGTACCCGCGCCAGGCCGTCCGGCCCCACCCCGAGCCGGAGCCCGGTGTGCCCGGACCGGTCGAGCAACCAGGCGCCCACGGTGTGCGCGAGCGGCAGCCGGCGCCCGCCTGCCCGTACCCGGCCGGCGAACGGCACCTCCAGGTCCACACCGAACCCGCGCAGGTCCCCGGCGTCCCCGGCTCCGAACCGGAGCCCCTCGGCTCCGGCGCCCACCACGACGACGACGTCCGGCACCTCCTCGAGCAGGTCCTGCACCACGCCGAACACCGCCGCCCGGAGCGCCGAGGTCTCCGGGCCGGTCGCGCCCGCGACGGCCGGCAGCAGCAGCGGCGGGTGCGGGCAGAAGGCCACCGTCACCGGCGCGGGTGTGCTCACGCCAGGGAGTGTCGCCGATGCACCGTGGGAGGATGCTCGCCGTGTCCAGCACGGAGAACACCGGAGACCCCAGGCCCCAGGCCGATGCCGCCGAGGAGACCTCGCCGGAGCCGCCCCAGCAGGGGGCGGCCGGCGACGCGTCGACCGGCGCGGAGGCTGCCGCGGATTCCTCGGGCACCGGCCCCGTGACGTCGTCCGCCGTCACGTCCGACGCCGGGACGGCGGCGGCCTCGGACCCGGCGGACACCACCCTGGCGGACCCCACCCCGACGGACCCCACCCCGACGGACCCCACCAGCGACACCACCGGCGGGACCGCCGATGTGAGGACCTCCGCCAGCAACGCGATCGGCACCACCGGCGAGGCGACGTCCGCCGGCGATGCGACCGCCCCCACCGGGGAGGCGACCACCCCGGTCGGCAACCCGCTCGGCGCCACCGGTGACGCGACCGCCCCCGTGAATGAGCCGACCGGTGTCACCGGCGCTGCGACCGGCGCCGATCCCGGAGAGGCCGGCTCGCAGTCCCCGGCCGAGGCGGCGCCGCCGGCCGGCGAGGCACCGGAGCCGCTCCCGGCACCCGCCGGTGAGCATCCCGCCAGCTCTGCGCCGGCGGCACCGGCAGCCCAGCCGGCGGTCCCGCACCCCCCGGTTCCGCATGCTCCCGCCCCGCACCCGCCGGTTCCGCACCCGCCGGGCCACGGCCCCTCACCGGCCGGCGGCCCGGCGCCGGACGCCACCGTCGAGGCCCCGCCGGCCGAGCCCGCGTCGGACCCCACGCAGTGGGGCCGGGTCGACGAGGAGGGCACCGTCTACGTGCGCACCGCCGTCGGCGAGCGTGCGGTCGGGTCGTGGCAGGCGGGCGAGCCGGCCGCCGGGCTGGCGCACTACGGGCGGCGCTTCGACGACCTGGCCACCGAGGTGGCGCTGCTGGAGGCCCGGCTCGGGGCCCACACCGGCAATCCGAACGAGATCCGCAGCAAGGCCCAGCAGCTCGCCGACACGATTCCGACCGCGACCGCCGTCGGTGACCTGGACAACCTGGCCGCCCGGGCGCGGGCCATGGTCAGCATGGCCGACACCGCCGTCGCGGCCAACCGGGCGGAGAAGGCCGCCGCCCGCGCCGAGCAGGTGCAGCGCAAGGAGGCCCTGGCGGCCGAGGCCGAGCAGATCGCCGCGGAGTCCACGCAGTGGAAGGCCGCCGGCGACCGGCTGAAGGCGATCGTCGAGGAGTGGAAGACGATCAAGGGCATCGACCGGAAGACCGACGACGCGCTCTGGCAGCGCTTCGCCGCGGCCCGGGATGCCTTCGGCCGCCGCCGCGGTGCGCACTTCGCCTCCCTCGACGCCCAGCGCGCCGAGTCGCGGGCCGCGAAGACCGAGTTGATCGAGGAAGCCGAACGGCTGTCCCGCTCGACGGAGTGGGGCCCGACCAGCGCGGCGATGCGCACCCTGATGGACCGCTGGAAGGCCGTACCGCGCACCGGCCGGGACACCGACGACGACCTGTGGAAGCGGTTCCGGGCCGCGCAGGACGTCTTCTTCGCCGCGCGCACCGCCAACGACCAGCAGCGCAGCAACGAGGAGCTGAGCAACCAGCGGCAGAAGGAGGAGCTGCTGGCCGAGGCGGAGAAGATCGAGCCCAAGGACCTGCGCAGCGCCCAGAATGCGTTGCGGAAGATCCAGGAGCGCTACGACGCCATCGGCCACGTCCCGCGCGGCGTCATGCGGGAGCTGGAGGACCGGATGCGCGCCGTGGAGGACAAGATCCGCGGTGCCGCCGACTCCAGCCGGCCCCGGGTCGAGCCGGAGAACCCGCTGCTGACCTCGATGCGCGAGGCGGTGAGCAAGGCCGAGGAGCAGCTGGCGAAGGCAGAGTCCTCGGGGAACGCCGGCCGGGTCAGCGAGGCGCGCGCCAACCTGGCGACCCGGCGGGAGTGGCTGGCCGAGGCCGAGAAGTCCAGCAGCCGCCGCTAGACGGCCCCGTCCAGGGCACCGCCCCGAGCGTGCGAGGGGTGGGGAGGACGGGGTCCTTCAACGATGCGGGGCATGCCGAGCAGGACGCCGGGGGTCGTGGGGCGGAGACCGGCCTCGCTCGCGTCGCCGGCCCGGGTGCGGCGGTGCGAGAGCAGCGGGCCGTCGGCGACGAGGTGGTGCGGAGCCGCCTGGGTGACGACCGTGGTCACCACGTCGCCCGGCCGGACGCCGTCCAGGGCCGTGAAGTGGACCAGCCGGCCGTCGCGGGCCCGGCCACTGAGCCGGCCGCGGACGGCGTCCTTGCTGCCCTCGCCGGCGGCCACGAGGAGCTCGACCGTCGAGCCGATCAGCGCCCGGTTCTCCGTCCAGCTGATCTCGTCCTGCAGCGCGGTCAGCCGCAGGTAGCGCTCCTGGACGACCTCCTTGGGCAGCTGGCCGTCCATCTGGGCGGCCGGGGTGCCGGGGCGCTTGGAGTACTGGAAGGTGAAGGCACTGGCGAAGCGCGCCTGGGCGACGACGTCGAGGGTGGCCTGGAAGTCGGCCTCGGTCTCGCCGGGGAACCCGACGATGACGTCGGTGGTGATCGCCGCGTCGGGCATGGCGGCCCGGACCTGGTCGAGGATGCCCAGGTAGCGCTCCTGCCGGTAGGCGCGGCGCATCCGGCGCAGGACGTCGTCCGAACCGGACTGCAGCGGCATGTGCAGCTGGTGGCAGACGGCCGGGGTCTCGGCCATGGCGGCGATGACGTCGTCGGTGAACTCCCGCGGGTGCGGGCTGGTGAACCGGATCCGCTCCAGCCCCTGGATCCGGCCGGCCGCCCGGAGCAGGTCGGCGAAGGCGCCGCGGTCGCCGAACTCGACGCCGTAGGCGTTCACGTTCTGGCCGAGCAGGGTCACCTCCAGCACGCCCTGGTCGACCAGCGCCTGCACCTCCGCCAGCACCTCACCGGGACGGCGGTCCCGCTCGGTGCCGCGCAGCGACGGGACGATGCAGAACGTGCAGGTGTTGTTGCAGCCCACGCTGATGGAGACCCAGCCGGAGTAGGCGGAGTCGCGCCTGGCTGGCAGGCTCGACGGAAAGACCTCCAGCGCCTCCTTGATCTCCACCTGGGCCTCGGCGTTGTGCCGGGCGCGCTCGAGCAGCGCGGGCAGCGAGCCGACGTTGTGGGTGCCGAAGACGACGTCCACCCACGGGGCGCGGCGGACGATGTCACCGCGGTCCTTCTGCGCCAGGCAGCCGCCCACCGCGATCTGCATGCCCGGCCGGGCGTCCTTGACCGGACGCAGGTGCCCGAGGTTGCCGTACAGCCGGTTGTCGGCGTTCTCCCGCACCGCGCAGGTGTTGAGGACGACGACATCCGCGTCCTCGCCGGAGGCCGCGGCCCGGTACCCCGCCTGCTCGAGCACGCCGGCGAGCCGCTCGGAGTCGTGCACGTTCATCTGACAGCCGTACGTGCGCACGAGGTAGGTCCTGCCCTGATCCACGCCAGCGATGGTACGGACGCCGGCCGACCGGGCCGGTCGCCCGGCCATCCTCGACGCGGAGCGCCGCACCGTGACCGGATGGAGACGCCCGGAGGGAACTCGCAGCCGGCGCCCGGTTTCGTTACAGCTTCGTGATCGCCGCGCACCGGGAATGTGGCCCGGGGCTCCTAGGGTCAGCCGCTGTGACCGAACGTCCGACCGGAGAGCCTCTCGTCCGCCTGACCGGCGTCAACAAGTGGTTCGGCGAGCTGCACGTCCTGCAGGACGTCGACCTGACCATCGACCGGGGCGAGGTCGTCGTCGTCATCGGCCCCTCCGGCTCGGGGAAGTCCACGCTGTGCCGCACCATCAACCGGCTGGAGTCCATCCAGGAGGGCGAGATCAGCATCGACGGGGTGCGGCTGCCCGACGAGGGCAAGGAGCTGGCCCGGCTGCGCAGCGACGTCGGCATGGTCTTCCAGAGCTTCAACCTGTTCGCGCACAAATCGGTGCTGGAGAACGTCACCCTGGGGCCGATCAAGGTGCGCAAGAAGTCCAAGGCCGATGCCGAGCGGCGCGCCCGCGAACTGCTGGACCGGGTGGGCGTCAGCGCCCAGGCCGACAAGGTCCCGGCGCAGCTGTCCGGCGGCCAGCAGCAGCGGGTGGCGATCGCCCGGGCGCTGGCCATGGATCCCAAGGTGATGCTGTTCGACGAGCCGACCTCCGCCCTGGATCCCGAGATGATCAACGAGGTCCTCGAGGTCATGGTCGGGCTGGCCCGCGACGGCATGACGATGGTCGTGGTCACCCACGAGATGGGGTTCGCCCGGCGCGCCGCCAACCGCGTCGTCTTCATGGACGCCGGCCGGATCGTCGAGTCGGCGACCCCGGAGACCTTCTTCACCAACCCGAGCTCCGACCGGGCCAAGGACTTCCTGTCGAAGATCCTGAACCACTGACCCCCCGCAGACAGAGAAGAGGATCCCCATGCGCTTCACCCGCTACGCCGCCGCCCTGGCGGCGTTCGGAGTCGTGCTCGCCGGCTGTTCCAGCGAGGCCGGCAACCAGGCCGAGAAGCAGGCGGACAACACCGTCGCGGTCGAGACCGAGACCTCCTTCGAGGCCGGCACGACGATGGCGAAGCTGTCCGAGGCCGGCACGATGACCGTCGGCACCAAGTTCGACCAGCCCGGGTTCGGGCTGCTCAACCCCAACACCCAGGCGCCGGAAGGCTTCGACGTCGAGATCGCCAAGCTGATCGCCGCCAAGCTCGGCATCGCGCCGGACAAGATCCAGTGGAAGGAGACCGTGTCGGCGAACCGGGAGCCGTTCCTGATGAACGGCCAGGTCGACATGGTCGTGGCGACGTACACCATCAACGACGACCGCAAGCAGAAGATCGACTTCGCCGGTCCGTACTACGAGGCGGGCCAGGACATCATGGTGGCCAAGGGCAACCCGCTGGGCATCAAGGGCCCGGAGGACCTGGCCGGCAAGCGGGTCTGCTCGGTGGAGGGCTCGACCCCGGCGGAGAACATCCGCACCAAGTACCCCCAGGCCCAGTTGATCCTGTTCGACGTGTACTCCAAGTGCGCCGACGCCCTCACCAACGGCCAGGTCGACGCGGTCACCACCGACAACGTGATCCTCACCGGGCTGGTCGCCGGCAACCCCGAGGGCTTCGAGCTGGTGGGCAACCCGTTCACCAAGGAGCCCTACGGGATCGGCGTCCCCAAGGGTGACGACGCCTTCCGCAACTTCATCAACGACACCCTCGAAGAGGCCTACGCCGACGGTGACTGGGCCGCCGCCTGGGACCGCACCGCCGGTGCGATCAGCGGCCAGAAGGCACCCGAGCCGCCGGCCGTCGACCGGTACTGACCCCGATCGCGGCGCCGCCGGCGGGCAAGTCCGTCCGGCGGCGCCGCGCCGCCCAGCCCCGACAGGAGGCGCAGTGCAGTTCTTCATCGACAACTTCCCGCTCCTGCGGAGCGCCTTCCTGACGACGCTGAGCCTGTCCCTGCTGGCCGGGCTGCTCGCCCTGGTGCTGGGAACGGTGCTGGCGGCGCTCCGGGTCAGCCCGGTTCCGCCGCTGCGCGGGCTGGCCACCTTCTACGTGGAGACCTTCCGGAACACGCCCCTCACGGTGGTCTTCTTCTTCCTCATCTTCGGCCTGCCGCAGATCGACTTCGCGGTCGGCTTCTTCACCGGCTCGGTGATCGCGGTCGGTCTGTACACCGCCGCGTTCGTGGCCGAGGCCGTCCGGTCCGGCATCAACGCGGTCCCTCCGGGCCAGGCCGAGGCCTCCCGCGCGCTCGGGCTGTCCTTCGGCCAGTCGCTGCGCGAGGTGGTCCTCCCCCAGGCGTTCCGGACCGTCGTCCCGCCGCTGGGCAACGTGTGGATCGCCATGGTGAAGAACACCTCGATCGCCGCGGGATTCGCCGTCACCGAACTCACCGCCTCCCTGCAGCGGTTGTCCAACGCCAACGCCGGCGAGCTGGTGCTGGTCCTCCTGGCGGTCGTCCTCGGCTACATGCTGATCACGGTGCCCTCGGCTTTCGCCGTCAGCCGGCTCGAGCGACGGGTGGCGATCCTGCGATGACCGCCTCCGCCGGCTCCCCGCCGGCCTTCCGGTCCGTGGTCAGCGCTTCCGGCGCCGGCCCTGTCCACGCGGAGCAGCGATGACCGCCCCGGTCCTGTTCGACCTGCCGGGGCCCCGGGCCCGCGCCCGCATCCGGATCGGCACGATCGTCGGCGCCCTGCTCATCCTGGC
Source organism: Modestobacter sp. (assembly GCA_025933855.1). Lineage (GTDB taxonomy): Bacteria > Actinomycetota > Actinomycetes > Mycobacteriales > Geodermatophilaceae > Modestobacter. The sequence continues at coordinate 16,965 of JAICZD010000029.1, forward strand.
GCTCATCGCCTTCGTGCTGATCCGGCTGAAGGGCAACGACCAGCTCGATCCGCAGCGCTGGTCGGTGCTGTTCGACCCGGCCAGCGGCGTGCCGCAGGCCCTCGGCAAGGCGCTGGTGGCCACGCTGAAGGTCGCCGCGCTCGGCATGGTCCTGGCCACCGCGCTCGGCATGCTGCTGGCCGTGGGCCGGCTGTCGGACCGGCGGTGGATCAGCGTTCCGATCACCACCGTGATCGAGTTCTTCCGCGCGATCCCGCTGCTGGTGGTGATCTTCACGCTCTACTTCGTGCTGCCGGGCTTCGGTGTGCGGCTGAGCGCCTACACCGCCCTCACCGGTGGCCTGGTGCTCTACAACATGGCCGTGCTGGCCGAGATCTTCCGGGCCGGCATCCTGTCGGTGGACCGCGGCCAGCGGGAGGCCGCGTTCGGCCTGGGGCTGCGCAAGTCGCAGGTCATGACGCTGATCCTGCTCCCGCAGGCCGTCCGGCGGATGCTGCCGGTGCTCGTCGCCCAGCTGGTGGTGCTGCTCAAGGACAGCTCGCTGGGCTTCATCATCGGCTACTTCGAGCTGCTCCGGCAGGCGCGGAGCCTGGTGGAGTTCTTCACGCCGCGGTTCGGCAACCAGTACACCTTCCAGCTGTACGTGGCCGCTGCGCTGATCTACATCATCATCAACGTGGCCATCTCCCAGCTGGCCCGCTACGTCGAGCGGCGCACCAACCGGAGCCGGAAGGTCGGCACCGTGGCCGCCGTTCCGATGCCGGACGAGGGCATGGCCGCGGTGACTCCGGGGCCCTCGGTCTGACGATCCGACCGGCCCGGCTGCCCGCCGCCCGGCGCCCTGTTCCACCGGGCTGACCTCGGCGTTGACCGATCGACGCCCGCGCACCGGACGTGCGCAACGCGCGCTGTGCACAACGCTCGGATGACCAGGCCCCGCTTGGCACTTTCTCCCGGTCGCGGTGGCTGCCGGAACTGCCGAGATCAAGGGCATGACCGCCGCTCACGTTCTAGCCCTGGACCTGGACGACTTGGACGACTTGACAGACACCGCCCAGATGTTCGTGAGCAAGCTGCGCGCCAGCGCCGCCAGCTTCGCAGCCGCGGCCGGCGCCGAGTCGGCGATCGTCCGGGAGGCGGTTCCGCCGGCCCGCCACCGGAGATCCCGGTGCCGCGTGGTCCTGCGCTACGCCACCGGCGAGGAGAGCGACGTGACGTTCCTCGGGCCGGTCAGCAGCCCGGCGCGTGCGCGGGAGGTCACCATGTCGCAGTTCGACACCTCGATCCAGCTGTGGCTGCACACCGGTCAGGAGCGCAGCCGGCGCTGGCTGGTGCCGGACGAGGACGCCGCCGGTGGTGTCGCCGTGGACGTCTCGGCCTGGCTCGACCGCTGATCCTGGCGCTACCGCCCGTCGGGGCCCGGTGCGCGCCGAGGTCCCAGAACCACACGGTTCTGGGCTCTCGGCGTCCACCGGCCCTCGACAGCTGCTCGGCTTGCTGCACCATCAACCGGCGCGGGGCGGGTCGTACGGGGGTGGGCGCGGCCTGCCGCGTCGGCCGGGTGGACCGAGCGGTCCCCGACGGGGGACGGCGAGAGCGGCCCGGGACCTGACAGCGAGCTCCCCCAGCACCGCTGGGTGATCCCGGCTGGGTCCTGACCCATGTGTGAGCAAGGTCGGTCGCGCGGGTATCCGCCACGCCGTAACCTGGGGACAACCGGGCAGCCCGGAGGCAGCGGCGCCTCCCAACCCGATTCCCGTCCCCCGAGACGTCGACCCGCTGGAGCCCATGTCCCCCGCGCGCCCCACCTCAGCCGCCGACACCACCACCGCCGCCAACTCCGACCGCGCCGATGCGGCCCCCCGCTCGAAGTTGAGTCCCCTGCAGGTCGCTGCCAGCGCGCTGGCAGCAGCGTCGTCCGCGGTGGTGGCCTCGTTCATCGGGGTCAGCGGCACCGTGATCGGCGCTGCCCTGGCCAGCATCATCACCACGGTCAGCGCCGCCCTCTACAGCGAGTACCTGGCCCGGACC
>JAICZD010000074.1 GCA_025933855.1 Modestobacter sp.
CCGGGCGACCGTGCCGCGCACCTTCTCGTAGAGCGCCCCGGCCACGTGCCCACCGTCGAGGGGGTAGATCGGCAGCAGGTTGAACAGGAACAGCACCATGTTCACGCTGGCCAGCAGGCTGAGGAAGAAGCTGAGCTTCTGCAGGGCGCTGACCTGGGTCAGCGCGAAGTACTCCCCGGAAAGCCGGCCCACCCCGACCACGCCGATCGGCCCGTTGATGTCGCGCTTCTCCCCCAGGAAGGCGGCCCGGAACAGCTGCGGGACCCGCTGCGGGATCTGCACCAGCTTGTCGATGGACTGCGACACGACCATCCCGAAGTACCCGGGCACGTCACCGAGGGACTGCCGGGCGAATCCGCCCACCGGGGAGACCCCGAGGTAGCCCGCCGTCGTCGTGCCCGAGCCGTCGATGGTGTAGACGGTGTTCTCGATCGGGGTGACGGGCAGCTTCCGCCGATCGCCGTTGCGTTCGATGGTCAGCACCAGCGAATGACCGGGGCTGCTCCGGATGGCGTTCTGGACCGTCGTCCAACTGGCGTAGCCGGTGGGGTCCAGCGGCGCGCCGTCGATCGCGACGATCGTGTCGCCGGGCCGTAGGCCGGCGGCCGCGGCGGGGCTCTGGGGCGGCAGCGCGCACCCGTCGGTTCCGGCCGCGCACCGCTGACCGGCGGGGGTGATGGGCACCGAGCAGGGGTCGTCGTCCCCGGCGGTGGCCGCGCCGGCGGGGAGCACGCAGGCCGGGACGGAGCGCACCTGCGTGGTGATGACGGTGGTGCCCAGCACGGTCAGCACCAGGGTGAAGAACACGACGGCGAGCACCAGGTTGTGCAACGGCCCGGCGAACATCACGATCACCCGCTGCCACCAGGGCTTGCGGTAGAACACCCGGTCGCCGTCGGTGGGCAGCACGTCGTTGAGCGCCGCGCCGCGCACCTCGGCGATGAAGCTGCGCATCCGGGTCGCGCGCTTGCTCTCGCCCTCCTCGGCGGGCGGGATCATGCCGACGATCCGGATGTACCCGCCCAGCGGCACGGCCTTGATCCCGTACTCGGTCTCCCCGCGGCGGCGGGACCACACGGTCGGCCCGAAGCCGACGAAGAACTGCGGAACCCGCATGCCGAACCTGCGGGCCCAGAAGAAGTGCCCGGCCTCGTGGAAGCCGATGGAGAACAGCAGACCGGCCGCGAACGCGACGATGCCCAGGACGGTCAGCAGGATCCCGCTCAGTGTCATCCTCCGGCGATCGCGGCGCGGGCGTGCTCCCGGGCCCACTTCTCCGCGGTCAGCACGTCCTCGACGCAGGTGGGTGCGCCCATCTGCGGCGCGGCATCGAGGGTACCCGCGATGACCTGCACGATGGCTGGGAACGACAGGCGACCGGCCGTGAAGGCGGCCACCGCCTCCTCGTTGGCCGCGTTGTACAACGCCGGGACGACGCCGCCGGCCTCCCCCGCCTGCCGGGCCAGCCGCACCGCCGGAAAGGCCTCCCCGTCCAGCGGCGCGAACTCCCAGGCGCTGGCCGTCGACCAGTCCAGCGCGGGCTGCACGTCGGGCAGCCGGTCCGGCCAGGCCAGCGCGAGGGCGATCGGCAGCCGCATGTCCGGCGGGCTGGCCTGGGCGATGGTGGCGCCGTCGGTGAAGGTCACCATCGAGTGCACGATCGACTGCGGGTGCACGACGACGTCGATGTCTGCATACGGGACGCCGAAGAGCAGATGGGCCTCGATCAGCTCCAGGCCCTTGTTGACCAGGGTGGCGGAGTTGATGGTCACCACCGGGCCCATGTCCCAGGTGGGGTGGGCCAGCGCCTGCGCCGGGGTGACGTCAGCGAGCTCGTCGGCGCGGCGACCGCGGAACGGACCGCCGCTCGCGGTCAGCACCAGCCGGGCCACCTCGCTGCGGGCGCCGCCGCGCAGGCACTGCGCCAGGGCCGAGTGCTCGGAGTCGACCGGAACGAGCTGCCCCGGAGCCGCGGCCGCGGTGACCAGCGGGCCGCCGGCCACCAGGGACTCCTTGTTGGCCAGCGCGACGGTGCGCCCGGCGGCGAGGGCCGACAGGGTCGGCCCGAGCCCGATGGAGCCGGTGATCCCGTTGAGGACGACGTCGGCCGGGCGGGCGGCCAGCTCCTCGGCGGCCCGCGGCCCGGCCAGGATCTCCGGCAGCGCGTAGCGGCCCGAGGCCCAGCCGCGCTGCTGCGCCGCGGCGTAGAAGGCCAGCTGCAGGTCCTGGGCGAGGGTCGCCCGGGCCACCGCCACCGTGCTCACGCCCAGCGACAGCGCCTGCTCGGCCAGCAGGCCGATGTTCCCGCCCCCGGCGGCCAGGCCGGTGATCCGCAGGCGCCCGGGATTCTGCCGGGCCACGGCGATGGCCTGCCTGCCGATCGACCCGGTCGAGCCCAGCACGGTCACGTTCCGCGGCTCGTCCACCGGGCCATCCTGCCAACATCGGACCCCCGCCCGCCGGTCACCGGGTGCGCCTCCGACCGGCCTGGCATCATCTGACCGTGAGCCGGCGTGCGGGCTCACCGATGAACGCAGCAGCGCCGCGAACGCGGCCGACGAGCGCCAGCGAGGAAGCCAAGTGAGTGAGCAGAGCGGCCGTGGACTCGGTCACCAGACCAGCGCCCGGGTGATCGCCCAGCCCGACCGGGAAGAGGGCATCCTGCGGGCCGGCGATGCGCCGATCGAGCACGAGCGCCCGGAGGACTGGGGCTGGCACCACTCGATGGGCAAGGGCGGCCGGATCCTGCTCGTCTTCCCGATCGTCTACCTGCTCGCGATGATGTTCGGCAACCACGAGGGCAACGTCGAGAACATCTTCCTCATCTGCTTCGCCGCCGGGATCGTCGTCATCCTGCTGTGGGACATGCGCCGGCGGAAGAACGCCTGGCGCTCCCGCTGAAAGAGCAGAAGGACCCCGTCCCCCTCCGCCCGCGCAGGCTCGGGATCAGGTGGTGCCGACGCCGATCGCCGCGCCGATGAGGTAGGTGGCCCCGGCGGCGACCGCCCCGAACAGCAGCTGCCGCAGCCCGGCCGACCACCACGGGCGCGGGGTGAACCGGGCGGACAGCGCACCGGCAGCCACGAGTCCGATCCCGCCGCACAGCAGCGCCAGCCACAGCACCGGGGCGCCGAGGAGGAACGGCAGCAGCGGGATGACCGCGCCGACGGCGAAGGTCAGGAACGAGGACACCGCCGCGGTCACCGGTGACGGCTTCTCGCCGGGGTCGAGCCCCAGCTCGCTGATCACGTGCACCCGCAGCGCCTGCTCCGGATCGCGGGACAGCTGCTCGGCCACCGCCCGGGCCAGGGGCTGCGCCAGCCCGCGGGCTTCCCACAGGTCGGCGAGCTCCTGCAGCTCGCCCCCGGGGTTGGTGGCCAGCTCGTGCCGCTCCTTGGCGACCTCGAGGTCGAGCTGCTCGTTCTGCGTGGTCACCGAGGTGTACTCGCCCAGCGCCATCGAGATCGCACCGGCGGCCAGCCCGGCCACCCCGGACAGCACGACGGTGTGCGGGCTCGCTCCGCCGCCGCCGACACCGGCCACCAGCGCGGTGTTGGTCACCAGGCCGTCCATCGCACCGAACACGGCGGCCCGCAGCCAGCCGCCGGCGACGTCGGAGTGGGTGTGCCCGTGGGCCTCGGCCCGCTCGGCGGCCTCCCCGGCGGAGCTCACGCCTCGTCCGGGTCGGCGCCCAGCGAGACCGACCCGGCCGTGCCGACGTCGCCGAGCCCCGGCACGGGGAGCGCCATGCCGGGTACCGGGAGCCCGTCCACCCGGTCGGCAGCGGCGAGCTGGCCGCAGGCGCCGTCGATGTCGGAGCCCCGGGTGTCGCGCACCGTCGTCGGCACGCCGGCCGCCCGCAGCCGGGCCACGAACTCCCGTTGCGCCGGCAGCGGGCTGGCGTCCCAGGGGCTGCCCGGCGTGGGGTTCAGCGGGATCAGGTTCACGTGCGCCAGCCGGGAGGACAGCAGCCGGCCCAGCAGGTCGGCGCGGAAGGGCTGGTCGTTGACGTCCCGGATGAGCGCGTACTCCACCGAGTACCGGCGGCCGGTGCGGCGGGCGTAGTCGTCGGCCGCGGCGAGCACCTCATCGACCTTCCACCGGGTGTTGATCGGCACCAGGGTGTCGCGCAGCTCGTCGTCCGGGGCGTGCAGGCTGACCGCGAGGGTGACGTGCAGGCCCTCGTCGGTGAGCCGGCGGATCGCCGGCACCAGCCCGACGGTGGAGACCGTCACCGAGCGCTGCGACAACCCCAGGCCGTGCGGCGCCGGGGTGAGCAGCGCGTCGAGGGTCTTGCGGACCCGCGGGTAGTTCGCCAGCGGTTCCCCCATGCCCATGAACACCACGTTGGACAGCCGGCCCGGTCCGCCGGCGATCTCCCCGCCGGCCATCGCCGCGGCGGCGGCCACCGCCTGGCCGATGATCTCGGCGGCGGAGAGGTTGCGGGTCAGGCCGCCCTGCCCGGTGGCGCAGAACGGGCACGCCATCCCGCAGCCGGCCTGGCTTGAGATACACACGGTCGCTCGCTCCGGATACCGCATCAGCACGCTCTCGACGAGTGCGCCGTCGTGCAGCCGCCACAGCGTCTTGCGGGTGCGCCCGCCGTCGGCCGACTGGTGCCGGACGGGGATCAGCAGGTCGGGCAGCAGCGCCGCGGCGAGGCCCTCGCGGACGGCGGCAGGCAGGTCGGTCATCTGCGCCGGGTCGGTGACGCCGGCGTAGTAGTGCCGGGCCAGCTGGTCGGCCCGGAAGGCCGGCTGCCCGAGCTCGGCGACGGCGGCGCGCGCCTCGTCCCGGGTCAAATCGGCCAGGTGACGGGGCGGCTTGGTGCGCCGGGGGGCGTCGAAGACGAGAGGGAGGGCAGTCATGACCGGTCCATCGTCCCACCACGCTGCCGCCGGGGCCGGGTCGCGGAGGGTGAGCTGGCTCCCGGTCGGCGGCCGGTCAGCCGGCCGGCGTCCCGTCGGAGGTCGAGCCGGTCGCGTCGAGGACCGCAGAGCCGGTCGACTCGTCACCGGTGTCGTCGCCCGCGGTCCCGCCGGGATCGGCCGGCACCTGATCGGCGGGATCGACGGGATCGGCCGGATCAGCCGGGCCGGCGGAACCGGTCGGGTCGCTGACACCGTCCCCCGTGCCGTCACCGGCGCCGGGGACGGCGGGGTCTCCCGCGCCCGGTTCCGGGCCGCTGCCGGTTCCCCCGTCACCGGTCACGGTGCCGTCGTCGCCGGCGGGGTCGCTCGGCTTCCCCGGATCGCCGGCGGACGGCGAGGTGGACGGGTTCGAGGTCGACGGGTTCGAGGTCGACGGGTGCGAGGTGGCCGGGCGAGCGGTGGTCGGGTGCGCGGTGGTCGGGTGCGCGGTGGTCGGGTGCGCGGTGGTCGGGTGCGCGGTCGTCGGGTGCGCGGTCGTCGGGTGCGCGGTCGTCGTACCGGCCGCAGCCGGGCGGGTCGCCGACGTCCGGCGCGCTGTGCTGGTGGCCCGCGAGGAACGTCGGGATGGGTGGGAACTCGTGACGCGTGCCTCGGTGGCAGCCGCGGGGCGGTGGGCCGTGCTGGGGACCGCCGCCCGCGTCCGGCCGGCCGCCGTCATCGGCCGGGTCACGCCGGCGCTCCGGCCTGCGGCGTCCGTCCCGGGCTGCCCGGCGGGGGCGCCGCTGTCGGCCTGCGGGGGTGCGCCGGCCGCGGTGGCGCCCGCGGTGGGCGACGCAGCCGGCGGCCGGCTCGGCCCAGAGGTGGCAAGCGGCCTCTCGCCGGCACTCCGCACCGCGTTCGCTGCGGTCGCGGCATCCTGCTGGACGGCGGCTGCCGGAGCCGGGCGGGAGGCCGCGCCGGACTGCACCAGCGCCAGCACCCCGCCGAGCACCAGCACGGCCAGCGGGAGCAGCACCCGGGCCCAGCGGCGAGGCACCTGCCGGACCGGATCGTCGCCGGCCGGTACCTCGCTGCTCGGGATTGCGCCGCCGGCGGGTGCCTCGCCGATCAGCAGCTCACCGACCGGAACCTCCTCGGCCGCCTGCTCGTCGGTGGGGACGTCGTCCGACGTCGGCTCGTCGACCGGAACGGCGGCGACGGGCGGCTCCTGCGGAACCCCCGGCTCCGGCTCCGGCTCCGCCTCCGGTGCCGGTGCCGGCTCCGGTGCCGCGGCAACGGCGAACTCGTCGGCGCCCCGGTCGGACGGCACATACTCCGACGTCCGGACGTCGGGTTCGGCACCGAGCCAGCGCGGCAGCCAGGCCTCGTCCCAGTCCGGCGCAGCGGGTCCGCTCTCCTCCGGCCCGTCCTCCTCCGGCCCGCTCTCCTCATGCACGATGGCAGCCGCCGCGGCCTCGGGTGAGGACTCAGCTCCCGACGCCACAGCTCTCCTCACCGCGCGGTGGTCCCGCCGGCCACGCCAGGTGACCGGAGACTCAGGCCACCGCGTCCGAACCGCGATGCTGCCCGGCGTCGCCCGGAGCTCCCAGCAGGCACGACGGCGGAAAGGACCAACCCGGGCGGCGACTTCTCGTCACAGTTCGTCACCAGCTCGGGGCGGAATGTCCGCGTGCTGGCGGATCCAGGCGTGCATGGCGATGCCGGCAGCGACCCCGGCGTTCAGCGACCGGGTCGAGCCGAACTGCGCGATCGAGACGGTCAGGCCGGCCGCCGCGCGCGCCGCCGGGCTCAGCCCCGGCCCCTCCTGGCCGAACAGGAGCACGCACCGCAGTGGCAGCCGGACCGTCTCCAGCGCAACCGCGCCCGGGCCGTTGTCCACCGCCACCAGCTCGAGCCCCTGCTGCGTGGCGTGGTCCAGCAGCGCGGCGGCGTCCGGGTGATGGCGCAGGTGCTGGTAGCGGTCGGTGACCATCGCTCCGCGCCTGTTCCAGCGTCGGCGGCCGACGATGTGCACTTCCGCGGCGAGGAAGGCGTTCGCCGTCCGGACGACCGTGCCGATGTTCAGGTCGTGACCGAAGTTCTCGATGGCGACGTGGAAGGGGTGCCGGCGCCGGTCGAGGTCGGCGACGATCGCCTCGAGGGTCCAGTAGCGGTACCGGTCCACGACGTTGCGGCGGTCACCGGCGGCCAGCAGCTCCGGGTCGTACCGGACGTCGTCCGGCCACGGACCCGGCCACGGGCCCACTCCGACGACCTCCCCCCACTCGGTCGGCCCCGGCCCCGCCTCCTGCGCCACGGCCGCCGATGCTGCCACCCCGGCGCCGAACCACCGTCCGCTGGTGAGCAGAGCGCTGGTCCGGGTCCCCTCTCAGACAGGGGCGACCACGGCCAGGACGAGGTAGGCGACGGCCGCGGAGGGCAGCAGCGAGTCCATCCGGTCCATCAGCCCGCCGTGGCCGGGCAGCAGGTTGCCCATGTCCTTGATGGCGAGGTCCCGCTTGATCAGCGACTCGCCGAGGTCACCGAGGGTCGCGGTGAGCGCCATGGCGACGCCGAAGAGCACCCCTCCCCACCAGGGGCCGTGGAAGGTCAGGGTCACCAGCAGGGTGCCGATCAGCACGCAGGCCGCCACCGACCCGCCGAGCCCCTCCCAGGACTTCTTCGGGCTGACCGACGGCGCCAGCGGGTGCCGGCCGGCCAGCACCCCGGCGGCGAAGCCGCCCACGTCGCTGCACACCACGGTGCCGATGAAGGTCAGCACCCGGGCGACACCGTCGTCCGGAACGAGCAGCAGCACGGCGAAGCCGGCCAGCAGCGGCACGTAGAGGGCGACGAAGACCGCCGCGGAGGCGTCGCGCAGGTAGCCGACCGGTCCGTCGCCGAGCCGCCACAGGACGACGGCGAAGACGGTGAGCAGGAAGGCGACCACGAGGCCGGCCGGGCCACGTGTCCAGGACAGCGCCACGATCGCCACCGATCCGAGGAGCAGCGGGGGAAGCGCCGGCCGGTAGCCGCCCTTGTCCAGCGCCCGGCTCAGTTCCACGACGCTGATCAGCACGGCCGCGGTCAGCACCAGCAGGAAGGCCGGTCGCCAGACGACGAGGGCCAGGATGATGACCGCGCCCAGCCCCAGTCCCACGCTGATCGCCGCGGCCATGTCCCGGCCGGCCCGGCTGGTGCGTGGTGCGGCCGGCGGCCCGCCGGGCACGTCGAGCACCTCGGTGCCGGAGGCCTCTGCGCCCAGCGCGTCGGGCAGCGCGGTCAGCGGTGGGCCTTCGGCGTCCCCGGACGGCGGGACGGCGCCGTCCCGGTGGTCCCCGGCGGAGTGCCCGCCGGGCGGGGTCTGGCGCTGGATCCCGCGCGGCGCGGTCGAGGGGCCCACCGGCGGCACCGGAGGCGGGCCGACCCGGCGCAACGGTCCGGTGTCGGGCGCCGGATCGGGGCGTCGAGCGGACTCGGAGCGGTGGCGGGTGCGGGCCATCGGCTGCAGCGGGCGTCGGCTGGAAGGCGTCGGTTCAGACGTCCAGCAGCTCGGCTTCCTTGTTCTTCATCGCCTCGTCGATGGCGCCGACGTGCGCGGAGGTGAGGTCGTCGAGCTCCTTCTCCGCGCGCCGGACGTCGTCCTCACCGGCTTCGCCGTCCTTGGCGATGCGGTCCAGCTCCTCCTTGGCCCGCCGGCGGATGTTGCGGATGGCGACCTTGGCGTCCTCGCCCTTGCTCCGGGCGACCTTCACCAGGTCACGCCGCCGTTCCTCGGTGAGCTGCGGGAACACCACGCGGATGATCGAGCCGTCGTTGGTGGGGTTCACCCCGAGGTCGGAGTCGCGGATGGCCCGCTCGATGGCCTGCAGCTGGCTCATGTCGTAGGGCTTGATGACGGCCATCCGCGCCTCGGGCACGTTGATGGAGGCCATCTGCGGCACCGGCGTGTAGGTACCGTAGTAGTCCACGACGATCTTGTTGAACATGGACGGCGCGGCGCGCCCGGTCCGCACGGAGCCGAGGTCCTCCCGGGCGACCGACAGGGCCTTGTCCATCCGCTCCTCGGCGTCGAGCAGGGTGTCGTCGATCACGGGTCTCATCTCTCCTCGCGCAGGGCCGCCGGCGCTCAGACCGGCTGACTGATCAGCGTGCCGATCCTCTCACCTGCCACCGCACGCGCGATGTTGCCGTCCTCGAGCAGGTTGAAGACCACGATCGGCATCTGGTTGTCCATGCACAGGCTGATGGCCGTCGCGTCGGCCACCTTCAGCTGCTTGGCCAGCACGGTGCCGTAGTCCAGGTCGGCGTACATGGTCGCCGCGGGGTTGGTGCGCGGGTCGTCGTCGTAGACGCCGTCGACCCCGTTCTTGGCCATCAGGAGCACCTGGCAGCCGATCTCCAGGGCCCGCTGGGCGGCGACGGTGTCGGTGGAGAAGTACGGCATGCCGGCACCGGCGCCGAAGATGACCAGCCGCCCTTTCTCCATGTGCCGGACGGCCTTGCGGGGGATGTAGGGCTCGGCGACCTGGCCCATCGTGATGGCCGTCTGCACCCGGGTCTGGAGCTTGACCTGCTCGCAGAAGTCCTGCAGCGCCAGGCAGTTCATCACCGTGCCGAGCATGCCCATGTAGTCCGCGTGCCGCCGGTCCATGCCGGCCTGGGACAGCTCGGCGCCGCGGAAGAAGTTGCCGCCGCCGACGACCACCGCGACCTGGGTGCCGCCGTCGACCACCTCGGCGAGCTGCTCGGCGATGCCGCGGACGATGGTGGAGTCCACCCCCACGCTGCCGCCGCCGAACGCCTCACCGGACAGCTTCAGCAGCACCCGCCGGTAGCCGCGGTCGTCGGCCGGGGCGAAGGCGGTGGGCGCGGACAGCAGCCCCGCGGAGTGGGTGGGCGCTGGCGTGTCGGTCACTGGTGTCCCTCGGGTCGGTGTCGTCTGGGTCGATCCTGCCGCACCCCTTCCGGGGCCGGACAGCCCGCCGGCCCCGCCCCAGGAGCGGGGACGGGGCCGGTGGAAGGGAAAGGACCCCCCTGCCCCCCGCCACTGGCGAGCTCGCGGCGGGACCCTGCAGGAGGGCCGTCAGGCCTGGCCGACCTCGAACCGGGCGAACCGCTCGACGGTCAGCCCGGCGTCACCGATGACCTGCTTGACGGTGCGCTTCGGCTCGGTGATCGAGGGCTGCTCCAGCAGGACGAAGTCCTTGAAGTAGGCGTTGACCCGGCCCTCGACGATCCTGCCGATGGCCTGCTCGGGCTTGCCCTCCTCCTTGGCCGTCTGCTCGGCGACCCGGCGCTCGGTCTCGACGGCCTCGGCCGGTACGTCCTCGCGGGTCAGGTAGCGCGGGCGGGCCGCGGCGATGTGCATCGCCAGGCTGCGCGCGGCGTCCTCGCTGCCGCCGGAGTACTCCACCGCGACCCCGATCGCCGGAGGCAGGTCGGTGGCCCGCTTGTGCAGGTAGGTGGCGGTGGCGCCCTCGAAGACGGCGAACCGGGACAGCACCAGCTTCTCGCCGATGCGCGCGGACTCGCTCTCGACGAGCGCGGCCACGGTCTGGCCGTCGACCTCGGTGGCGAGCAGGGCCTCGACGTCGGCCGGCTTCTGGGCCAGCACGATGTCGAGCAACCGGTCGGCGAGCGAGACGAAGTCGGCGTTCTTGGCGACGAAGTCGGTCTCGCAGTCCAGCTCGAGCAGCGCGCCGTCGCGGCTGACGACCACGCCGTTGGTGGTCGAGCGCTCGAGGCGCTTGCCGACGTCCTTGGCGCCCTTGACCCGGAGGAGCTCGACGGCCTTGTCGTAGTCGCCGTCGGCCTCGGTCAGGGCCTTCTTGCAGTCCATCATGCCGGCGCCGGTGGCGTCGCGGAGACGCTTCACGTCGGCTGCGGTGAAGGCGGGCATGTCACTTCCTTATGAATGGTGGTGGTGCGGGGCGCACGCCCCGCGCGGCCGGCCCCCTCCTGACGTGGCCTGAGCTCGCGAGGGGCTCGGGGAGGGGGTCCTTCCTCAGACCTCTGGGGTGCTCCGGTGGTCGCCGGTGGCGGGGACGCCCTCGACCGGGGCGACCTCGTGCGCGGTGACCGTCGGCGGCTCGGCCGGCGTCTCCGGCAGCGGGGTCGCATCGGCCGGTGCGGCGACCGGGGCGGCTGCCTCGACCGGGGCGGGTGCCTCAGCGGGGACGGCGTCCACCGGGGCGGGCTCGGCCGGAGCGGCGGACGTGTCGCCCTGGCCGGTGAGGAGCTCACGCTCCCAGTCGGCCAGCGGCTCGCCGCCGCCGACCACGGGGGCCTCGGCGTCGCCGTCGGTGCGGCCGGCGTTGGCCTGCGCGGCCGACCGGGCCATCAGACCGTCGGCGACGGCGTCGGCGATCACCCGGGTGAGCAGCGCGGCGCTGCGGATGGCGTCGTCGTTGCCGGGGATCTTGTAGTCGACCTCGTCGGGGTCGCAGTTGGTGTCCAGGATGGCCACCACCGGGATGCCCAGCTTGCGGGCCTCACCGACGGCGATGTGCTCCTTCTTGGTGTCCACGATCCAGACGGCGCTGGGCACCTTCTGCATGTCGCGGATGCCGCCGAGGGAGCGTTCCAGCTTGGCCTTCTCGCGGGAGAGGACCAGCTGCTCCTTCTTGGAGAGGCTGACCAGCGCGCCGGTCTGCTCGAGGTCCTCGAGCTCCTTGAGGCGCTCCAGCCGCTTGAAGACGGTCTGGAAGTTGGTGAGCATGCCGCCCAGCCAGCGCTGGTTGACGTAGGGCATGCCCACGCGCGTGGCCTGCTCGGCGACGACTTCCTGCGCCTGACGCTTGGTGCCGACGAACAGGATCGAGCCGCCGTGGGCGACCGTCTGCTTGACGAACTCGTAGGCGTTGTCGATGTACCCCAGCGTCTGCTGCAGGTCGATGATGTAGATGCCGTTGCGCTCGGTGAAGATGAATCGCTTCATCTTCGGGTTCCAGCGACGGGTCTGGTGCCCGAAGTGGACGCCGCTGTCGAGCAGCTGCTTCATGCTGACGACTGCCATGGTCGCCTTCCTGGTTGCGCGCGCCCCGGGGGCGCGCTCTCTCGGTTTGCCGCGGTGCGCCGGGTGGTGCACCGCCCTGGCGTCCGGCCGCGCCACACCACCCGGCGGTTTCCCGTCGGGACCGAGGTGGCGGCTGTCCCGCGCTAGCGGGAAGAGGACGCGCGAAGTCGACCCGTCGAGACGGGCCGCACCGGCAAGCATACGCGAGCGCTGCACCGGGTTTTCCCCAGCCGTCCGGCCATCCACAGATCGCCGGGCGCGCGCCGGTCGAGGGTCTTCGCGCGGCACGATCGACGCCATGCGCACCCGGGGTCTGCTGCTTCTCCTCTCGCTCGTGGTGCTCGCCGCGCCGCTGTCCGCGGAGGCCTCCCCCGGGGTCGCATCACCGGTCGTCCCGTGGGCCGCCCCGCTGGCCGGTGTACTCGACGTCGCCCGGCCGTTCGAGCGACCGCCGGGTCCCTATGCCGCCGGTCATCG
>JAICZD010000033.1 GCA_025933855.1 Modestobacter sp.
CGCGTGCGGCCGCGCCGTCCACCAGCGCGGCGCCCGGCGCGCCGACCCCGACAGCGACCCCGCCACCGGGCCCCGGACTCGCCCCGGTCGCCGACGACGAGCACGCCGGCCTCTCCGGCCAGCTGCTGCAGTTCCGCCGGGACGTGGCCGCCCGCCGGCTCCAGGTCCGCCTGGTCGCGTCGAACACCGGGCTGGTCGTCGAGGGCCTGGAGCTGCGGGCTCCCGGGCTGCCCACCAGCTCGGCCCTGAACGGAGAGGCCGCGCTCCGCCAGGAGCCCGGGCTCGACCTGCCGGTGGTCATGGGTGCTGCCGACTGCTCGGCGCAGCCGGCGCCACCGGTCGTGGAACTGCGGCTGCGCGACGAGACCGGCGCGCGGCGCACGGTCGTCGTTCCGCTGGACGACGGCGGCCTGGTGCGCCGGCTGCACGACCAGGACTGCGCCGAGCAGCTGCTGCGCGGGCAGGCGGACATCCGGGTCGTCGACGTGGCGCCGGTGCCGACCGCCAAGGGGCCGGCCCTGCGGGTGTCGATCCAGCTGAGCCGGATCGCCGGCACCGATCCGGTGCGGGTCACCGGCACGTCGTCCAACACGGTGTACGACATCGATCCGGTGGGTCCGCTGCCGACCCTTCGAACCGGGACCGCCGTCCTGGTGGTCGACGCCGTACCGGCCCGCTGCGACGCGCACGCGCTCGGGGAGAGCTACCGGACCGGGCTGATCGACCTCGTCCTCGCCGTCGGCGACGCCGACCCCCGCCCGTACGTGCTCACCCCGGAGGACGACGTCCGGCACCGGCTGGAGACGTTCGCGGTCGAGACCTGCCGCGCGCCCGCCGACTGAGGGTCAGCGCGCGGCGAGGAAGTCCAGGACCCGCCGGCGGAGCAGCGCGGCCGCGGCCGGGTCGTAGGAGGGCAGCGAGCTGTCGGCGAAGTAGTGCTGGTCCCCCGGGTAGAGGAACAGCTCGCCGTCCTCGGCCTCGGCGACGAGGGCCCGGGCGGCGTCGATGTCGCCCTCCCCGACGAAGATGGGGTCGGCGTCCATCCCGTGCACCTGGACGGGCACCCCGGCCGGCCATGATCCGACCTGCGACCCGGACCCGAACTCCGACGTGGGGACGCAGGAGTAGCAGAAGACCGCCCCGCGGGCTCCCGGCCGGGTCTGGGCCAGCTTCTGGGCGGGCAGCACACCGAGGGAGAGACCGGCGTACACCAGCTCGGCCGGCAGCTCCTCGACCGCCCGGCAGCCCCGCTCGATCACCTCGCCGAAGCCGATCTCCTCGGCGTGGCCGACGCCCTCCTCCAGGGTGCCGAACGTGCGGCCCTCGAACAGGTCCGGGGTGTGCACGGTGTGCCCGGCCGCGCGCAGCTCGTCGGCGAACGCGTGGACGCCGGCGGTGAGCCCCAGCGCGTGGTGGAACAGCACGACCTCGGCCATCTGCGGACTCCGTTCGCTCCGGCCACCCGACGACGACGCGCAGTTCGGGACGCCGCGGAACTCTTCGACGACGCAGCACTGTAGGGGCCCGGGCGGAGCCGGCACCATCCCCGGCGTCGACGGTCGACACCGGCCGGCCCGTGCTGCGACGATCGTCCGGAGTTCCGGCGTGTCGCCGGCGGTCGCGCCGGTCGGCGGCCCGGCGGAGCCAGGCCAGCAGGGAGGTCGTGATGTCCGGCCCGCTGCTGGAGACCAAGCTGCGCGTGCCGCGGCGGCGCCGCACTGCGGTGCCGCGGCCCAGGCTGGCGGAGCTGCTGGGCCGCGGCGGGGAGTCGACCCTGACGCTGGTGTCCGCGCCGGCCGGGTTCGGCAAGACGACGCTGCTGACGGAGTGGCTGGCCGCCGCCGGCGAGGGCCGGTCGGTGGCCTGGCTGTCCCTGGACGAGCGGGACGACGATCCGGTGCTGTTCTGGACCTACCTGGTGGCCGCGGTGCGGACGGCGGTGCCCGGGCTCGGGGAGAGCGCCGGCTCGGTCCTGGCATCGTCGCAGCCGTCGACGGAGGCCGTGGTGGCGGCGCTGCTGCACGACCTGGACGCCGTCCCCGGCGAGGTGGTGCTCGTGCTCGACGACTACCACGTGGTGTCCGCGCGCGAGGTGCAGGACGGGATGGCGTACCTGCTGGAGCACCTGCCGCCGCGGGTCCGGGTGGTGATCGCCGGGCGGGCCGACCCCGTCCTGCCGCTGGCGCGGCTGCGGGCCCGGGGAGAGCTGGTCGAGGTCCGTGCCGCCCAGCTGCGGTTCACCCCGGAGGAGACCGGGGCCTACCTGACCGGTGCGATGGGCCTGCCGCTGGCGGCCGCCGACGTCGCCGCGCTGGAGGAGCGCACCGAGGGCTGGATCGCGGCGTTGCAGCTGGCGGCGCTGTCACTGCAGGGCCGGGCGGACGCAGCCGGCTTCATCGCGGGATTCGCCGGGGACGACCGGTACGTCGTCGACTACCTGGTGGAGGAGGTGCTGCAGCGTCAGCCGGACGACGTCCGGAACTTCCTGCTGCAGACCTCGGTCCTGAGCCGCCTCACCGGCCCGCTGTGCGAGGCGGTGACCGGCCGGAACGGCGGGCAGGCCATGCTCGAGGCGCTGGACCGCGGCAACCTGTTCGTGGTTCCGCTGGACGACCGGCGCCAGTGGTACCGCTACCACCACCTGTTCGCCGACGTGCTGCGGGCCCGCCTGCTGGCCGAGCAGCCCGACCGGGTCCGCGAGCTGCACACCCGGGCCGGTGGCTGGTACGAGCGCACCGGTGACCGGTCGGCGGCGATCGAGCACGCGCTGGCCGCCGGCGATCCGGAGCGGGCGGCAGACCTGGTGGAGCTGGCCGTCCCGGCGCTGTTCCAGGGCCGGCAGGAGGCGACCCTGCGTCGCTGGCTGGAAGCCCTGCCCGACCGGCTGTTCCCGCTCCGGCCCGTGCTGAACGTCGGGTACGCCGCAGCGCTGATGCAGCGGGGCGAGATCGACGGTGTCGAGTCGCGGCTGCGGGACGCCGAGCAGTGGCTGGAGATCCAGCCGCGGCCGGGGACGGGCACCGGCGCCTCGGACCGGTGCCGGTCCCCGTCCGGGGAGATGGTCGTCGCGGACGAGGCGGAGTTCCGGCGCCTCCCCGGGGCCATCGCCCTCTACCGGGCCGGCCACGCCCGGATCCTCGGCGATGCGGCCGGCACCCTGGCCCATGCGCGGCGGGTCCTCGAGCTGGCCGACGAGGACGACCTGGTCCGCCGCGGAGGGGCGGCCGCGCTGCTCGGCCTGGTGCACTGGAGCAGCGGGGACCTCGAGTCCGCGCTGCGCTGGTACGCCCAGGGCATGTCCGATCTGGACCGCGCCGGCTACTCGGCGGACGTGGTCGGCGGCGCCATCACCCTGGCCGACATGCGGATCGCGCAGGGCCGTCTCGGCGAGGCGGTGCGCACCTACCAGGCCGGCCTGCGGCGTGCCGAGCAGGCCACGCCGGTGCTCCGGGGGGCGGCGGACATGCACGTGGGCCTCGCCGACCTGTGCCGCGAGCGGGGCGATCTCGATGCCGCGCGGGTGCACCTGCGGGCCAGCAGCGCACTGGGAGAGCACGCCGGCCTGCCGCAGTGCCGGTACCGCCGGCGCGTCGGGCTGGCCAGGATCCGTCTGCTCGACGGGGACGCCGACGGCGCGCTGGACTTGCTCGACGAGGCGGAGCAGCTGTTCACCAGCGACTTCGGTCCACCGGTGCGTCCGGTGCCGGCGGTCCGCGCCCGGGTGTGGATCGCCCGGGGGGAGGAGGGCAGAGCACTCGGCTGGGCCCGCGAGCGGAACCTGTCCGTCGAGGACGAGCTGAGCTACCTGCGCGAGTTCGAGCACATCACCCTCGCCCGGGCGCTGCTGGCCCGCTACCGGTCGGAACGCGCGACCGGCTGCCTGCGCGAGACGACCGCACTGCTGGCCCGGCTGCTGCCCGCCGCGGAGAAGGGGAAGCGGGCGGGCAGCGTCATCGAGATCCTGCTGCTGCAGGCGCTCGCCGAGCAGGCGCGGGGCGACGTCCCCGCTGCGCTGGAACCGCTGCAGCGTGCCCTCGCGCTGGCCGAGCCGGAGGGCTACGTCGCGATCTTCGCCGACGAGGGCCGGCCCCTGGCCGCCCTGCTCCGAGCGGTGGCGAAGCAACCGGCCGTCGCCGGTTACGTCCGCCGGCTGCTGGCGGCCCTGGACACGACCGCGGCCGCCCCGCCGGTCCGCTCCGGGCTGATCGACCCGCTGAGCGACCGCGAGCTCGACGTGCTCCGGCTGCTGGCCACCGACCTCGACGGGCCGGACATCGCCCGCCGGCTCGTCGTCTCGCTCAACACCGTGCGGACCCACACCGCGCACATCTACGCCAAGCTGGCGGTCACCAACCGGCGGGCGGCGGTCCGGCGGGCGGAGGAACTGGACCTGCTGTCGCGGAGCCGCGGGCCGCGGCCTGGAGGTGTCGCCGTCCCCGGCCGGTAGGGCGCCGGGACCGGGCGGGCATGGGGAGCTCCTTCCGGCCCACCCACCGAACCACCTACCGGGCTGCCGTGGCTGCTTCCCGCGTCCCGGTCGGCCGGATCATCACCCGGCTCATCAGAGGTGATGATCCGCGCTCATCACCTCCGCTCCTAGCTTTTCGCATCGGAGCACACGGACGGCACCCGGCCGCCGTTCCATCCGGGCCCGAGAACCCATCGGGCCCCCGAGAAAGGGGACCGACATGGCGACCAACGACGCAACCGCACCCACCCGGCGGGTTCCGCTGGACCGGCTGCGCCGGACGGCGTTCCTCGGTGGCGCGTTCTACCTCATCACCTTCGCCGCCTCGATCCCGGCGGCGTTCGTGTTCCTGGACCCCGTCCTCAGCGACCCGCACTACATCCTCGGCTCGGGTTCGGAGACCGGGGTCGTGTTCGGCGGCCTGCTGGACATGGTCAACGCGTTCGCCTGCATCGGCAGCGCGGTCGTGCTGTTCCCGCTGCTCAAACGGCAGAACGAGGCGGTGGCGCTCGGCTTCGTGACCTCCCGCCTGCTCGAGGCCGCGATCATCGTCATGGGGGTCGTGAGCCTGCTGGCGGTCGTCACCCTGCGGCAGGGCGTGGCCGGCGACCCGGGAGCGGACGCGGGCACGCTGGTCACGGTCGGGACCGCGCTGGTCGCGCTCCGCGACTGGACGTTCCTGCTCGGGCCCGGCTTCATGGCCACCGTGAATGCGCTGCTGCTGGGCTCGCTGATGTACCGCTCCGGCCTCGTTCCGCGGGTGATCCCGCTGCTCGGCCTCATCGGAGCGCCGCTGCTGCTGGCCTCCAAGGTCGCCACGATGTTCGGCGTGAACGACGACGCCACCCTGTGGTCGGCGGTCGCGGTGGCCCCGATCTTCTGCTGGGAGCTGTCGCTCGGGCTGTGGCTGTCGATCAAGGGGTTCCGGCCCTGCCCCCTGACCGCCGGCGACCGGCCGGCCGGAGCGCCACCCGCCGTCCTGACCCACGCCTGACCGCACCGGGCCCGGACCTCCGGGCGGTGCAGACGCCGACGGCGGCGCCCCGGAGGGGGCGCCGCCGTCGGAAACGGGGAGGAGCGGGATCAGTGCGTGGTGCTGAGTGCCGCGGCCCGCTCCGGCGCGGCCGCCGGGGCGGGGTCCTCGAGGTCGTGCGGGTCGAGCATGGTGCTCTCGTCGAAGGGGCTGCGACCCGACAGCGCGGCGTCCAGCTGCGGGCGGTCCAGCTCCTTGGTCCAGGTGGCGATCAGCACGGTGGCGATGGCGTTGCCGGCGAAGTTGGTCACCGCGCGCGCCTCGGACATGAACCGGTCGATGCCCACGATCAGGCCGACGCCGTCCAGCAGCTCCGGTCGGTGCGAGGACAGCCCGCCGGCCAGCGTCGCCAGCCCGGCGCCGGTGACCCCGGCGGCACCCTTGGAGGCGATGACCATGAACGCCAGCAGCCCGATCTGCTCGCCGATGGACAGCGGGTCACCCAGGGCCTGGGCGATGAACAGCGAGGCCATCGTCAGGTAGATCGCGGTGCCGTCGAGGTTGAAGGAGTAGCCCGTCGGCACGACGATCCCCGCCACCGGCTTGCTGACCCCGGCGTGCTCCATCTTGGCGATCAGCCGCGGCAGCGCCGTCTCCGAGGAGGAGGTGGAGACGATGAGCAGGAACTCCCGGCCCAGGTAGCGCAGCAGGGAGAAGACGTTGACGCCGGCCGCGGTCCGCAGCAGCAGGCCGAGGATGCCGATGACGAAGATGGCGCAGGAGGCGTAGAAGCCGAGCATGAGGACGGCGAGGCTCTTCAGCGCGTCGACCCCGGTCTCCCCGACGACCGCGGCGATGGCGCCGAAGGCACCGATCGGGGCCACCCACATGACCATGGACAGCACCCGGAAGACCAGCTTCTGCAGGTGGCCGACGCCGCGCAGCAGCGGCTCACCGGAGCGGCCCATGGCCTGGATGGCGAAGCCCACCAGCAGGGCGACCAGCAGGGCCTGCAGCACCGAGCCCTCGGTGAGCGAGGACAGCAGCGTCGTGGGGATCAGGCTCAGCACGAAGGCCGTCGTGCCGCCGCCGTGCTCGGCGGTGGCGGCCAGGTCCGCGCCCTGACCGCGCAGCGCGTCGCTGATCTGCAGCCCGCTGCCGGGGTGCAGCAGGTTGCCCACGACCAGCCCGACGGCCAGCGCGACCGTCGACATCGCCAGGAAGTAGCACAGTGCCAGGCCGCCGACCCGGCCGACCTTGGCCGCCTGCCGGATGGAGCCGATGCCCAGCACGATCGTGCAGAAGATGACCGGGGCGATGAGCATCTTGATCAGCCCGACGAACGCGGTGCCCAGCCACTTGAGCTCGGTGGCGAACTCGGGGAAGACGAGACCGACGCCGATGCCGAGGGCGACCGCGCCGATGACGGCGAGGTAGAGCCAGTGGGTGCGGTCGTGGCGCCGGGATGCCGGCGGCCGTGCGGATGGTGTGCTGACGCTGGCCATGACTGCTCCTGCGGAGTCGGCCGGGGGAGCCCCGGGGTGCCTCGACCCGGTGTGGGCCGCGACTCACCTTCGAACGCGCGGTGATCGGGGTCACGCTTGCGTTCATACTGTCCGCGGTCGGGCCCCCCGGAACGGTGCGCCGGGTGGACACTGCCGGGCGTGCGGATTCCCGCGTTCGTGGCCCGGTCGCGCCCGGGTGAGGCGAGCCTGGCCGGCCGGTTGCTGCTGCTCCAGGCGCTGGTGGTGCTCGCCGTCGTGCTGACCTCCAGCGCGGTCGCCTACGCCGCCGCCCGCTCCGACGTGGAGCACGGCGCCGCCCAGCGGACGACCGCGATCGTGGACAGCCTGACCACCTCGCCGCTGGTCCTGACCGCGGTGACCGGCCCCGACCCGACAGCCGTCCTGCAGCCCTACGTCGAGCGGATCCGGGCCGAGACCGGCACCTCCTTCATCACCGTGCTGGCCCCGGACCGCACCCGGTTCACCCACCCCGATCCGGCCCAGATCGGCCGCCCCTTCCGCGGCACCATCGCCCCGGCGCTGGAGGGGCGCACCTTCACCGAGACCTACACCGGCACCCTGGGGCCGTCCGTGCGCACCACCGGGCCGGTCACCGACGACTCGGGGCGGGTGGTGGCGCTGGTGTCGGCGGGGATCACCGTCGCAGCCATCGGCCGCGACCTGACCGCCGCGCTGCCCGGCATCGCCGGAACGGCGCTGGCGACCCTCGCCGTCGGCGCCCTCGGCAGCTGGGTGCTCAGCCGGCGGTTGCGGCGGGAGACGCACGGGCTCTCCCCGGCCCAGCTCACCCGCCTGGTCGACTACCACCACGCCGCGCTGCACGCCGTCCGGGAGGGCCTGCTGCTGGTCGACGACGAGGGCCGGGTGCAGCTGGCCAACGACGAGGTCCGGCGGCTGCTGGACCTCCCCGACGATCCGGCCGGCCGGCTGGTCGCCGAGCTGGGCCTGCCCGAGGACCTGACCGAGGCGCTGACCGGGGGCCGGCCGGTCGCCGACGAGGTGTTCGGCACCGGCTCCCGGGTGCTGGTGGTCAACCAGACGCCCACCCGCCCCGGCGGCGACGTCGCCGGCACCGTGGTGACGCTGCGGGACCGCACCGAGCTGCAGGCGGTCACCGGCGAGCGGGACGACATCCGGGCCTTCGCCGAGGTGCTGCGTTCCCAGGCGCACGAGGCGGCGAACCGGCTGCACACCACGGTGTCCCTGATCGAGCTGGGCCGGGCGGGCGACGCCGTCCAGTTCGCCACCGCCGAACTCGCCTCGGCCCAGCGGCTGACCGACCGGGTCGTGGACGCCGTCGGGGAGCCGGTGCTGGCCGCCCTGCTGCTGGGCAAGACGGCGAGCGCGCACGAGCGCGGGGTGCGGCTGGACATCGACCCCGGGACGTCGGTGGGCAGCACCGGCATCCCCGGCGGCGATCTGGTGACCATCGTCGGCAACCTGGTCGACAACGGGATCGATGCGGCGCTGCAGGGGGAGGAGCCGCGGGAGGTCCGGGTGGCCGCCTGGGAGGACGCGGGGCGACTGGAGGTCCGGGTGGAGGACAGCGGCCCGGGGTTGACCGAGGAGCAGGCGGCGCACGTCTTCGAGCGGGGCTGGACGACGAAGGCGGCGCCCGGCGGGGCCGGGCGCGGCCTCGGGCTGGCCCTGGTCCGGCAGGCGGTGCAGCGCAACGGCGGCACCGTCGGCTGCCGGCCGGGACCCGGCGCCGAGTTCTGCGTCTCGCTGCCCCTCGACGGCCGGCCGCGGGAGTCGCGGTGATCGGGGTGCTGGTGGTCGAGGACGAACCGGTGGCCGCCGAGGCGCACCGCGCCTACATCGAGCGCACCGCCGGGTTCGCCGCCGTGGCCGTGGCCGGCACCGGCGCGCAGGCCCTCGCCGTCCTCACCCGGACGCCGGTGGACCTGGTGCTGCTGGACATGAACCTGCCCGACACGCACGGCATCGAGCTGTGCCGCCGGATCCGGGCGGCCGGCGCCGACGTCGACGTCCTGGCGGTGACCTCGGCCCGCGAGCTGACCACCGTGCGGGCCGCGGCCGCCCACGGCGTCGTCGGTTACCTGCTCAAGCCCTTCACCTATCCGGCGCTGCGCGACCGGCTGGAGGCCTACGCCGCCTACCGGGCGCAGCTGGCCCGCGGCGGGGACGCCAGCGGCCAGTCCGAGATCGACCGGGTGCTCGACGCGGTCCGCCCGGCGGAGTCGGCGGCGCTGCCGAAGGGGATGAGCCGGGAGACCCTGGACGCGGTGGTCGCCGCGGTCCGGGCGGCCGAGCGGGCCCTGTCGGCGGCCGAGACCGGCGAGGTGATCGGAGCGTCGCGGATCACCGCCCGCCGCTACCTGGAGTACCTGGCCGACACCGGCCTGGTCGACCGTGCACCGCGGTACGGCGGCACCGGCCGTCCGGAGCTGGAATACCGCTGGCGCTGAGCCGCCGGCGGGGGAGTCCTGCCGCGGGGCTTCAGACCAGCAGCCAGCGCCGGTTCCGCCCGGGCACCCTGGCTCATGAAGGAGCGCCTCCCTGCTGAAGCCAGGGCCTGTGCTACTCACGTCTCCGCCAGGTGCCCGTCTTCCTGTACCTGGTTCCCGGACGGGCCTGATGCCCCGGCGCGGCTGTTCGGTCGCCCGGAATTGTCGGTGGTCGCACGTATGTTCGAGGCATGCAGGAGGCCTCCGATCCCGCCGTCGACGGTGGCGTGCAGATCGACGCGGTGTGGAGCCACCGGGTCGCCGCGCCGCGGCTGCCGGCCTCCTGGTTGTCCGATGAGGAGATCGCCGCCGAGCTGCAGGAGGTGCAGCGCCGCCGGGCCAGGGACGCCGCCTACGAGGCCGAGCTGATCCTGGCGCTGGCCGCCGACCGTCCAGCCGCCCTGGACCCGCCGGCGGGCAGCCCCGGGGGTCGCCGGCGCGGCTGGGCCGGGGACGAGGCGTACTGCGGGGTCAGTGAGTTCTTCACCGCCGAGCTGTCCGCGGTGCTCAACCTCGGCCGCGGCACCGCGGCGATCCGGCTGGCCCGGGCCCTGGTGTGGCGGGACAGCCTGCCGGCCACCTTCGCCGCGCTGGCCGCCGGGGAGATCGACGAGCGCCGCGCCCAGCAACTGGCCGACGTGCTGATGCACACCTCGCGTGAGGTCGCCGGGCAGGTCGAGGACGCGCTGCTCGGCGAGGCGGGCGGGCTGTCGGTGTACAAGCTGGGTGCCCGGGCCACCGAGCTGGTGCTGGAGCTGGATGCTGCCGCCGCCGACGAGCGCCGGCGGCAGGCCGAGCGGGCCGCCGACGTGCGCGTCCACCCGTCGCCGACCGATGGCCGGTCCACGCTCACCGCGGATCTGGCCACCGATGAGGCCGCCGAGTGCTACGACCTGGTCGACCAGCTGGCCCGGATGCTGCAGGCCGACGGCGATCCCCGCCCGATCGGCCAGCTGCGCGCGCACGTGCTCTCGACCCTGATCCGCCGCCCCGCCGACTCCGGCCTCCCCCAGGTGTGCGCCGAGGTAACCATCACCGCCGCCCTCGACGCCCTGGCGGGGCGCAGCACCGTGCCCGGCGAGGTCAGCGGGGTGCCGATCACCGCCGGGCACGTCCGGGAGCTGCTGGCCCGCATCGGCGTGCTCGGCCTCACTCCGCCAGCGGGCGGATCGCTGACCTACGCGGTCACCGGCCCGGACGGCGAGCTGCGGGCCACCGTCACCCCCGCCGAGCTGGTCCGCCTCGCGGGCCGCGGCTGCCCCGCCCACTCCGGTGAGGCCGACTGCGGCTGCGCGGTGCTCGGTCCGCCGCCGGGCACCGACGCCTACCGGCCCACCGACCGGCAGCGCGCCTTCGTGACCACCCGCGACCGGCGGTGCCGGTTCCCCAACTGCGGGCAGCGGGTCGGCTGGGCCGACCTGGACCACGTCATCGCGCACGCCCGCGGCGGGGACACCGACTGCACCAACCTGTGCTGCCTGTGCCGCTCCCACCACCGGCTCAAGACCTTCGCCCCCGGCTGGCGGTTCCAGATGTCCGCCGACGGCGTGCTCACGGTGACCACCCCGTCCGGCGTCACCCGCACCACCCACCCACCGGGCGGCCGCCACCACCCACCCCAGCCACCACCCGGACCCGAACCACCGCCGGACGATTCCCCTCCGTTCTCATATGAGGCCCCTCCGTTCTAGCGGCAAGGTGAGGCAGCCCCTGGAGCCGTCGCCGCGGCGGTTGCTTGTAGCCATTGATGCCAGCTGTGACGAGCGTGTCGGTGTCGACGCGTGGTCAGAGACCTGCGCGGGTCGGAGCCGGGTGGCGAGGACGTTGCGGTAAGGACCTTGACATGGGCCTGCAGCGCGGCCCGCGGCCGGACGCCGTCACGGGTTGGTGACGGCCGCTCCGTCACTCTGCCTCCGGAGCGACGCCCATCCGGGTGCGCCGACCGAAGGCTCGACCCGAGGGAGCAGGCGCATGGCGGACCTTCTCGAGGCCGGCCGGTCGACGGCGCTGCACCAGCACGGATCCGGCTGGCCCGGCCGGCAGCTGTTCCTGGGGGAGGCGGCGGACGAGGCCGCCGTCGCCGACCGGCTCGCCCGAGGCGACATGGTGGGCATCGGCTTCGGCAACTTCTACGCCCTCGCCACGCGAACCGAGGTCGACGCCGTCCGTGCGGCCAACCGGCGCAAGGGTCGCCCGCTGGGCCAGGTCGGCAGCCTGGTGACGACGCCCGGCCGCGTCGCCACGGCCTTCGACTGGTCGGCCCTGCCGGCCGAGCTGGACCGGTCCGCAGCGCTCGGCCTGCTCGACACGTTGTTCGCCGTCGGCCCGTTCGGCTTCCGCGGACCGGCCGCCGATACCGTTCCGGACCACCTCAGCGCCACGGACTCCGGCGTCCGGACGACCCAGCTGATCGGCCCTGGCTACACCTGCCCCAGCAGCTCCTTCCTTGCCGCGTGCCTGCACCGCACCGGCGGCGACGTCCTCTACATCACCTCCGCCAACCGGTCGCACCACGCGTCGGGGGCCGCGGAGGAACCGGCGCACTACCGGGCGGACGCGCTCGCGGCCGAGTTCGGGGACGGGCCGGAGCTGCCGCTCCTCCGGCACCCGGACGAGGCGGGCGCCCGCAGCCGGTATCCGCGGCATGCGCCGATGTCCACCACGATCCTCGCGCTGCACCGCACCGCCGGGGTCGATTCTTCCGGTCGCGTCCGGCTCGTCGTGGAGCGGCACGGGTCCCTTCCGGTCCACGTGGTGCGGCGGATCGTGCGGCCGCTCGGGTTCGACGTCGTCCTGGGTGCGACCGCGAGCGCCCGGCTGCCCGAGCGGACCTACCCTCCGGACCCTGGCGACGCCGAGCCGGTGCCCGCCCTGCCGGAACGGTGCTGACCGACCGAAGATCAGCTGCCCGGGAGGAACCCGGCCAGCGTGTGGTCACCCCGCTGCGCCTTGGCGGCCAGATACCCCGCGTTCGCCGCGGACAGGTGCACCCCGGTCGGGACCCGCTCGCGGACGGTCAGCCGAGCCCGGTGAGCTGCGCGGCCTTGTCGGGGTTGTTGCTGAGCAGCGCCACCGCGGGCACGCCGAGGGCGCGCAGCATCTGCGCGGCGACCGTGTAGTCCCGCTCGTCCTCCGCGTGGCCGAGGGCGAGGTTGGCGTCGTAGGTGTCCAGCCCGTCGTCCTGCAGCGCGTAGGCGTCCAGCTTGTCGTACAGGCCGATGCCGCGACCCTCCTGGCGCAGGTAGAGCAGGTAGCCGCCGACCTCGGAGATCCGCTCGACGGCTTCGCGCAGCTGAGCTCCGCAGTCGCACCGCTGACTGCCCAGGACGTCGCCGGTGAGGCACTCGCTGTGCGGCCGGACGAGCGGGAGCGCCGGCGGGCTCCCGAGCCCGACGGCGAGGTGCTCCCGGCCGTCCACCAGCCCGGCGAAGGTGATCACCCGCCCCACGGTCGCGTAGCCGTCGGCGAACCGGAGCGGCACGACCACCTCGGTCCGCACCCGGGCGTCGGCCGGCGGCCGCGTCACCGCTGCGCCCACCCGGACTCCGCGCAGAAGCGGCCGGACAGGGCGTAGCGCAGCAGCACCACGTCCCCGATCTGCCGGACGTCGGCCAGGGTCGCCCGCCGGTCCGCGTTCCAGGGGAACCGTCCGTCGCCGACGAACCGGCGGGCGCGCGAGTCGCCGACGAACAGCGGGGCGACCACCAGCTGCAGCTCGTCGGCGAGGCCGGCGGCGAGGAACTGGGTGTGCACCGTGCCGCCCCACTCGACCATCAGCCGGTCGACCCCCCGGGCGGACAGGTCCTCGCTGACCCGGCCCACCGCGACCTCGCGGCCGCCGTCGACCACGGTCGCCACCGATCCCAGCCGGGCCCGGGTCGGCGTCACCGCTCCGCTCGGGCAGTAGACGAGCTTCTCGCTGCCGCCGGTGCGGAAGAAGGCAGCATCCGGATCGAGGTCGCCGCCCCGGGTCAGCGTCACCTTGGCCGGCGACGCCGGGAGCCCGCGCGCGACCCGCTCCCCGCGCCGTGCCGGCGACCGGACCAGCAGCCGCGGGTTGTCGTTCCGGACGGTGGCCGCGCCGACGAGGATCGCGTCGCAGCCGGCGCGGATGGCGTCGACGCGGTCGAAGTCGGCCTCGTTGGACAGCGGCAGCCGCGTCACCTCCGCGCTGTCGACGTAGCCGTCGATCGACATCCCGCAGCTGAGCACGGTGTAGGGCCGGTCAGCCATGCCCGCCGCCGGGCGGCCGGGCCCCGGTGAGGACCTCGGGACCCGAGGCGTCGTCCGGTCCGCCGTCGGGCACCGCGGGCGGGACGGCGCTCCGGCGCAGCCCGGCGGCCAGCACGACAGCGCCGGGCAGAGTGGCGACCAGGGCCAGCCCGCCGTAGGCGGTGGCGGCGGCGACGCCCTGCTCCGCACCGAGCCCCGCCGCGCCGAACACCCACGCGGCCACCCCCTCCCGCGGCCCCCAGCCGCCGATCGTCAGCGGAACGACCATGGCCAGCAGCACCAGCATCGCCAGCGGCAGCAGCCTGGTCAGCGGCGCGGCCGATCCGCTCGACCGGACCGCGACCAGGAAGCTGCCGGTGTGGCCGGCGACCACGAGCACCGAGGCGGCCGCGACCGCAGGCCACGCGGCCGGCGCCAGCAGGCCGTTCCGGACGTCGCTGCGCGCGGCCCGGACCACCGTCGCCGGCAGCGACGACCCGCGGCGCGGCAGCACCCGGACGACGAGCGCCGCGCACAGCGCGGCGCCGAGCGCGGCGGCGAGGACCCACCGGGTTCCGGACCGGGCCGGGGAGGCCAGCACGAGGAGCACGGTCCCGGCGAGCACCGCCTGGACGGCCTGCCCGGCGGCGCGCTCCCAGGCCACGGCACGCAGGCCGCGGCCGATGTCGCCGGCGTCCCGGCCGTGCCGCACGCCGCGGTGCAGGTCGCCGGCCACGCCGCCGGGCAGCGCGCTGTTGAGGAACTGCGACCGGTAGTACGCCGCGACCGCCGCCCGCAGCGGCATCCCGACGCCCAGCCCGCGCGCCACGACCTGCCACCGCCAGGCGGAGCACACGGTGGTGACCGCCGTGATCGCGGTGACGGCCAGCACCGACGGCACGCTGATCGCCCGCAGTCCCGCCAGGAACGGGCCGCTGCCCAGCCGCCAGACGAGGCAGCTCAGGATCACCGCGCCGCCCAGGAGGCGCGCCGATGCCCACGCCGGGTGCCTCACGCCGCTCCGACCTCCTCGTCCGTCGTCACGAAGGGACACGCATCCGCGGCCGATCCGGTTCAGCCGCTACCGCGGACAGCACCGCCGCGATGCGTGCCGAGGGCGCCGCCCAGCCGTCCAGCGACGCCCGGCGCCCGGCCGCGGCCCGCCGCAGCCGGGACCGCAGACCGGGGTCCTGCAGCCAGCCGGCGAGGGCACCGGCGAGCGCCTGCGGGTCCCCGGGTGGCACCAGCAGGCCCGGGCGACCCAGCCGGGTGCGGCCGACCGCCTCGGGGACGCCGCCGACGTCGGTGGCGATCACCGGCAGCCCGGCGGCCAGGGCCTCACCGACGACCATGCCGTAGGTCTCGGCGTGCGACGGCAGGACCAGCAGGTCGGCCGCCGCGTACGCCCGGCGCAGGTCGCCGCCGACGAGCGGGCCCCGGATGGTGATCCGGTCGGCCAGACCGCACGCGGCGATCTGCCGGCGCAGCCGGGCGGCGAAGCCCGGGTCGCGGTCCAGCGGGCCCACGAGGGTGCAGTGCCAGGACCGCTCGGCGAGATCCGCCAGCGCCGCGACGAGCACGTCCTGGCCCTTCGCCGGAACGACGGCCGCGACGCACAGCAGCCGGCTGCCGGCGGGCGTTCCGCGGACCGGGTCGGCGGCGTCCACGCCGGGCCGCGCCACCACCACCCGCTCCGGCGGCAACCGATGGCGGTCCAGCAGCCGGCCGCGTGTCCAGGCGCTGGTCGTCACCACGGCGCGCGCGCAGCCGAGGACGGCGCGTTCGTCGTCCGCTGCGGGCCCGTCGTCGCCGAGCGGCATGTGCACCAGGACCACCAGCCGCACCCGCCCGGCCTCCGGCACCAGCACGGCCGGCGCGGCGGAGCCGACGAGCCCGTCGACGAGCACCAGCCCGCCGGGCGGTACCGCGGCGACCCGGTGCGCCAGCGCGGTCAGCGCTGCCGCGTCGGGCCGCGGCCACCGGCCCGGAACCGGAGACTCGCGGACGTGCCAGCCGTGCGCGGCCAGCCCGGTACAGATCCGCCGGTCGTAGCGGTTGCCGCCGCTGGGCCGGGCGGGGTCGTCGACGCCGTCGGGCAGCACGACGTGGACCGCACTCATCGCGGCCGCTGGCCGCCGGCCGCGGCGACCGGGAACTCCTGCGCCACCGTCAGGGGGCGGGGGGCCGCTCCGCCGGACACGCGGCACCCTCCTGGTCGTAGTCGAGGACGTGGCAGAGCCCGGGCCGGCTGCCGTCCGCCAGACCGGGCAGCACGCTCGGCAGGTCGTCGAAGGGGGAGGACCCGGTCAGCAGCGCGTCGAAGGCCGGGTCGCGCAGCAGGTCCAGCGCCAGCAGCAGCCGGTCCCGCGGCGTCCGGGAACCGCGGCGCGCGGGCGCCACCAGCCCGACCTGGCTGGCCCGGATCGACAGCCGGTCGGCGTGGAAGGCACCACCGAGGGACAGCGTCACCTCCCGGTCGCCGTACCAGCTCAGCTCCAGGACCGTGCCCTCCCGGGCGAGCAGCTCCAGCGACAGCTGCAGCCCGGCCGCCGTCGCGCTGGCGTGCACCACGAGGTCGCGGCCGCCCGCGGCCTCGGCGGGCAGCGCGAAGTCGACGCCGAGCCGCGCCGCCACCTCGCCGCGGGCGGGGTCGACGTCGACCAGCGTCACCCGGACGCCGGGGAACCGCGCCAGCAGCCGCGCGACGCAGCACCCGACCATGCCGGCGCCCACGACCGCGATCCGGTCACCCAGCAGCGGTGCGGCGTCCCAGAGCGCGTTGACCGCCGTCTCCACGGTTCCGGCGAGTACCGCGCGGACGGGTGGAACCCCGTCCGGAACGACGACGACGGACCCGGCGGGCACCACGTAGGCCGTCTGGTGCGGGTAGAGGCAGAACACCGTGCGTCCCCGCAGCCCGGCCGGGCCCTGCTCCACCACGCCGACGTTGAGGTAGCCGTACTTGACCGGTCCGGGGAAGTCGCCGTCCTGGAACGGCGCCCGCATCCGGGCGTACTCGCCCGGCGGAACGCCGCCGCGGAACACCAGCGCCTCGGTGCCCCGGCTGACCGCCGAGTGCAGGGTGCGGACCAGGACGTCGTCGGGACCCGGCTCCGGCAGGGAAAGCGGCAGGATCTCGCCGCGCCCCGGCCGGCGCACCCAGAACGCGCGCGCCTCCCGCTGCACCGGCCCTCCCTCCACGCGACCGCGGGACGCTGCCCGGCCGCCGGTCTGGTGTCGGACAGGCATACACCCGGACGACGGGGGCACGGTAGATCGGCTCGACGCGACGTGGCAGGCACCCGGGTCAGGGGATCAGCACGAGCTTTCCGCGCACGTGGCCGCCCCGGCTCTCGGTGTAGGCCGCACCGATCTGCTCCAGCGGGTAGGCGCCCGCGATCGGCATGTCCAGCCGGCCCGCCGCGAGCAGCTCGGCCACTTCAGCCAGCCGCGCCGCCTGCCCCTCACCGCCGGTGGTGACCTGCACGCCCAGCTCGCCGGCGGCGAAGTCGGCGATGGTCACGACCTTGGTGGGGTTCCCGGTGAGCGTCACCAGGTCGCGGACCGAACCCCGGCCGGCGGTGTCCACGCCGCCGTCGACCCCGCCGGGGGCGAGGGCACGCACCCGGTCGACCAGCCCGGCGCCGTACCGGGTGGGCAGCGCCCCGAGCGACCGGACGAACTCCTGGTTGGCCTCCCCGGCCGTGCCGATGACCACCAGCCCCCGGGCGACCGCCAGCTGCACCGTGGCGATGCCGACACCGCCGCTCGCGCCGTCGACCACGACGGTCTGGCCGGGCTCCAGCCCGAGCAGGTCCAGCACCCGGACGGCGGTCTCCCCGGCCACCGGCAGGCCGCCGGCCACCTCGAACGGGGTGCCCGCGGGCTTGTGCGCCCAGGCCGACAGCACCGCGTGCTCCGCGGCGCTGCCGCCGGTGGCGTGCCCGAACACGGCGTCGCCGGCCCGGACCCCGGTCACGCCCGCGCCGACCTCGTCGACCACGCCGGCGGCATCGATCCCGGGCACGGTCGGGTGGTCGGGGGAACCACCTCTCAGGCCCCCGACGATCTTCCAGTCGATCGGGTTGACCCCGGCCGCCCGGACGGCGATGCGGATGTGGCCGGGGCCGGCGTGCGGCTCGGCGACCTCGGCCACGCGCAGGACGTCGGCGGGGTCGCCGGTCTCGGTGTAGACGGCTGCGCGCACGGCGGCCTCCCGGGCGAAGGTGCGGGTCGTGTCGGGGCGATCCGGAGGAGGGGCGGCGTCGGCGCCGCCCGGCGGGTCAGGCCATGTCCTCGAGGTGCTGCCCCTTGGTCTCGCGCACGAACCTCGCCACGAACAGGAAGGACAGGACGGCGAAGGCGGTGTAGATGCCGTAGGCCAGCGCCAGGCCGATGTCGGCCAGGGTCGGGAAGGTCTGCGAGATGACGAAGTTGCTCACCCACTGGGCCGCGGCCGCCAGCCCCAGGGCGCCGGCAAGGGCCTTGTGGCGGCGGCACCAGGCCCGAACGCGCCCCTCCGGCCGGGCCCGGATCGGCTCGCCCCCCAGGAAGCGCCGCAGGTCCTCCGCCAGCTCCCGGGCGCCGGCGTAGCGCCGCGCCGGATTCTTGCGCAGACATTGGAGAC
>JAICZD010000178.1 GCA_025933855.1 Modestobacter sp.
AGGCGCTGGGACCGCTCCGCCCAGGCCGCCCCGATCCGTTCGGCGACCAGCCCGGATTCCAGCGCCGCCGACAAGCCGCCGGCCCGCTCGATCTCGGTGAACAGCGACCAGGCCGCCCGGGCGAGGTCGTCGGTGAGCGACTCGACGTACCAGGAGCCACCGGCGGGATCCAGCACGCGGGCCAGGTGCGCCTCCTCGACCAGCAGCGCCTGGGTGTTGCGGGCGATGCGCCGGGAGAACGGGTCGGGGAGGCCGAGGGCCGCGTCGAAGGGCTGGACCGTCACCACGTCGGCGCCACCGACACCGGCGGCGAAGGCGGCGACCGTGGTGCGCAGCATGTTCACCCACGGGTCGTGCCGGGTGACCATCACGTCGGAGGTGACGGCGTGCTGCCGCTGCGCGCGGGCCTCGGGGGCGGCGCCGCTGGCCTCGCCCACCCGATCCCACAGCCGGCGGGCCGCGCGGAGCCCGGCGATGGTGGTGAACTGGTCGGCGCTGGCGGAGAACCGGAACTCCAGCTGGCCGAACGCCTCGTCGACGCTCAGGCCCCGCCGTCCGTCCGTCGAACCGGTCAGGGCCCGCAGGTAGGCGACCCCGGCAGCCAGCGCGCAGCCCAGCTCCTCGACGGCCGAGGCACCGGCGTCGGCGAACACCGTGCCGTCGACGACGATGCTGCGCAGCCCCGGATGCACCTGCGCGCGGCGGGCCAGGTCGGCCAGCCCGCCGAGATCCTGCTGCTGCCCGGTCGCGGCCTGCACGCCCAGCGGATCCAGACCCAGGCAGCCGCCGGGCGCCAGGTCGGTGCGCCCGTCGACCAGGTCCAGGAACGCCTCGGCGGCCCGCTGCGCCTCGCCCGACCCACCCTGGACGGTCACCGGCGCCAGGTCCAGGAGCACGTCGGTGAGCACCTCGCCGAGCGACCCGACCGGGATCGCGCCCTCGCCGAGGACCAGCCAGAGCGAGGAGACCCCGTTCTCCAGGTCGGCGGCGATGGCCTCCCGGGTGGCGGCGACGTCCGGGTCGGCGTGACGCTGCCGGACGTCCCAGCCGCCGGGCACCTCGACGTCCGCACCGCCGGCCGCGGTCACCCCCGCGGCGCCGGCCCGGGCGCCGCGGACGAACGGCGGCAGGCCGGGCAGGCCCACCGAGGCGGGCAGGTCGCCGGCGTCCTCCGCGGTGTACAGCGGCGCCACGCTCACACCGGTGGCCACCACCGTCCGCAGCGCGTTCTCGACCGGGTCGGGCAGCTCCTGGCGGCCGGCCTTGCGGAGCACCCCGGCGACCAGGTCCCGCCACTGCTCCCGGGTGGCCTCGGCGAACTCCGCGCCCAGCGCGAGTTCGTCGGGCGCCTCCGGTTCGGCGGGCACCTCCGCGTCACCGGGGCTGGCGGTCTGCTGCTCGGTCGGACTCATCGTCGGTCACCGGCTCTCGTGGACGGGCACGCGTGAGGAAGGTCTATCAGGATGTGGCCCGACCGGCGACCACGGAATTCTCGGCGGTGAGCGCGTGCAGCGCCGTGCGGGCCATCAGCCGCACCCCGACGCCGATGGCCCGCTCGTCGACGTCGAAGGTTCCGCGGTGCAGGTCCAGCTGAGTACCCCCGGCGTGCGTGCCGAGCCGCGCCAGCGCGATCGGCAGCACCTCGGCGAACCAGCCGAAGTCCTCACCGCCCATGCTCTGGTGGGACAGCACGACCCCCT
This sequence comes from Modestobacter sp., assembly GCA_025933855.1. Classification (GTDB taxonomy): domain Bacteria; phylum Actinomycetota; class Actinomycetes; order Mycobacteriales; family Geodermatophilaceae; genus Modestobacter. The sequence goes on from JAICZD010000178.1 coordinate 1,701, forward strand.
CGGTGCCGACGGTCTGCACCGCGGCGGCCCGCAGCAGGGCCACGTTGCGCGGGTCGTTGATGACCGGCGGGACCCCGCGCACGTACTCGACGGACACCTGCGCGCCGGACGCCGCCGCGACCTGGGTCACCAGGGTGCGTACCAGCCCCTCGGCGGAGCCCCAGACGTCGCGGTCCAGCACCCGCACCGTGCCGCGCAGCAGACCGCTCTCCGGAATCGTGTTCGGGGCGACCCCGGCGCTGACCGCACCCCACACCAGCGACATCACCGAGCGCGGATCGACCAGCCGGGACAGCAGGCCGGGCACCTCGGTCGCCACCCGGCCCAGCGCGTGCACCAGGTCCACGGTCAGCTGCGGGCGGGCGGTGTGCCCGCCGGGGCCGGTGAGGGTGACCTCCACCCGGTCGCAGGCCGCGGTGACCGCCCCGGTGCGCAGGCCGACCCGGCCGGCCGGGACCGACGGGTCGCAGTGCAGGGCGAAGGCGCGGGCGGCACCGTCCAGCACCCCCTCGCGGAGGACGTCGAGCGCACCCCCGGGAACCTGCTCCTCCCCCGGCTGGAACACGCAGCGCACGGTGCCGGGGAGCCGCTCCAGCGCCGCCAGCACCCGCGCCGCGCCCAGCAGCACGGTGGTGTGCACGTCGTGCCCGCAGGCGTGGCACAGACCCGGGCGGGTCGAGGCGTACGGCACGTCCTTGAGGTCGGGCAGCGGCAACGCGTCGATGTCGGCCCGCAGCACCACGACCGGGCCGCCGTCCGCCGGCGTCCCCACGTCGCACACCAGGCCGGTGCCGCCGGCCAGCCGGTGCGGCCGCAGGCCCGCCGCGGCCAGCTGCTGCTCCAGGACGGCGGTGGTCTCGTGCTCGGCGAAGCCGAGCTCGGGGTGGGCGTGCAGGTGCCGGCGGGCGGCCACCAGCTCGGCGTGGTGGGCCCGCGTCCAGTGGTCGATCGCGGTACCGGACCGGTCGGCGCAGTCGTCGGTCATCACGCCGTCGCGCCGTCCCGGGCCAGTGCAGGGACGCCGGCCGTAGCGGCCGCGGGCAGGTCGTCGCGGAGCTCGGCGAGCAGGCTGTCCACCACCGGACGCAGGTCGCCGCCGTGCGCGGCCGCGACCGCCCGCTGGCGCTGGTAGGACGCGCCGGCGGCCAGGATGCGGTGCACGTCGGCCAGCTCGTCGTCGCAGCCGAGCCGCGCGGCGGTCGGGGCCAGCTCCTCGGCGAGCTCGGCGATGGCGTGGCGGACCGGTTGCACCGTGCCCTTCTCGTCCACGACGATCTCGGCGTCCAGCCCGTAGCGGGCGGCCCGCCACTTGTTCTCCCGCAGCACCCAGCCGGCCGGCACGGGCAGCGTGTAGCCCCGGTCGATCTCGCGGTCGAACTGCTCGACCAGGCACTGGCTCAGCGCGGCCACCGCGCCGATCTCGGTCAGCGTCGGCAGGCCGTCGCAGATGCGCAGCTCGACGGTGCCGAAATCGGGGTGCGGGCGGATGTCCCACCAGACCTCGCGGACGCTGTCGATGGCGTGCGTGGAGATCAGCGTCTGCATGTACTCCTCGAACCGGTCCCAGCCCGACAGCTGGTAGGGCAGCCCGGCGGTCGGCATGCCCTCGAACACCTTGGAGCGCGCCGAGGCCAGCCCGGTGTCGGCACCGACCCAGTACGGGGAGGACGCCGACAGGGCGAGGAAGTGCGGAACGTACTGAGACAGCGCGTTCACCATCGGGATGACCTTGTCCGGCGAGCGGACGCCGACGTGCACGTGGACGCCGAAGATCTGCAGCCGGCGGGCCAGCCACTGCATCTTCTCCACGAGCTCGAGGTAGCGCTCCTTGGGCGAGATCTGCTGGGTCTGCCAGTCGGTGATCGGATGGGTGCCGGCGCACATCAGGGCCAGCCCGTACCGGTCCGCTGTGGCGGTCACCTCGGCCAGCGTGCCGGCCAGGTCGGCCTTGGCCTCGGCGACCGTGCTGCAGACGCCGGTGATGATCTCGATCGTCGACTGCAGCAGCTCGTGCTTGGCCTTGGGGTGCTCGGCGAGGCCCTCGGGGGTGAGGTCGGCGAGGATGTCGACGGCGCCGGCGGTCAGCTCCCGGGTCTGCGGGTCGACGAGCTGCAGCTCCCACTCCACCCCGAGGCTGGAGCGCGGCGAGGAGTGGAAGGGGATCTGCACCCCGCGATTCTAGGTTCGCCGGACGATCATCCGCTGCCCGGTCCGCGGCCCGGGCTCCCTATGCTGCCCGGGTGAGCCAGCCCGCATCGCCGTCCCCGACCGATCCCGCGGTTCTGGCCGGCAAGGCCGCGAAGGCGCTGACCGCGGCCGTGGGCGGCGGGCACGACGTGGCGGTGGTGATGGGGTCGGGCTGGGCTCCGGCCGCCGACGCCTTCGGCTCCACCCTGGCCGACGTGGCGATCAGCGACCTGCCCGGCTTCTCCGCGCCCACGGTCGCCGGCCACGGCGGGCACATCCGGTCGGTGCAGGTCGGCGGGCACAAGGTGCTGCTGTTCCTGGGCCGCACGCACCTCTACGAGGGCCGCGGGGTCGAGCCGGTGGTGCACGGAATCCGCACCGCGGCCGCGGCCGGAGTGCGCACCGTCGTCCTCACCAACGCCGCCGGCGGCCTGTCACCCGACCACCGGGTCGGCCAGCCGGTGCTGATCAGTGACCACCTCAACCTGACCGCCCGGTCACCGCTGGTCGGCGCCGCCTTCGTCGACCTCACCGATCTGTACTCCGCGCGGCTGCGGGCCCTGGCGCGGGAGATCGACCCGTCGCTGGCCGAGGGCGTCTACGCCGCGCTGCCCGGGCCGCACTTCGAGACCCCGGCCGAGATCCGGATGCTGACCACGCTGGGCGCGGACCTGGTGGGCATGTCCACCGCGCTGGAGGCGATCGCCGCCCGCGCCGAGGGAATGGAGGTGCTGGGTTTGTCGATGGTCACCAACGCCGCGGCCGGCATCACCGGGGAGGCGCTGGACCACGTGGAGGTGCTGGAAGCCGGCCGGGCCGCCGCCGGCCGGCTCGGCGCGTTCCTGGTCCAGTTGATCGGCCGCCTCCCGTGACCGCCCCCGAGCCCTGGGACTTTTTCGGGCACAAGTCCGGAACTTGTTCGGGGAAAAGTCCGGAGCGGGGGGCGCAGCGATGAGTGGTCCGGTACTGGTCACCGGGGCCGCGGGGCTGATCGGCACCTGGCTGCGCGGCGGCCTGCCCGAGCGCGGCTGGGCGGTGCGCAGCCTGGACGTCGTGCCGATCCCCGACACCCGGCCGGGCGAGGAGCAGGTCGTCGCCGACGTCACCGACCTGGCGGCGATGGTCGAGGCCACCCGCGGCGCGGCCGCCGTCGTCCACCTGGCCGGCCTCCCCACCGAGGACACCTGGCCGGCGATCAGCCACGCCAACATCGGCGGCACCTACGCCACGCTGGAGGCCGCCCGCCGGTCCGGCGCCGAGCGGGTGGTGCTGGCCAGCAGCAACCACGCCGCCGGTTACGCACCCCGGCCGGCCGAGGGGCTGCTGACCGAGGACGACGCCGGCCACCGGCCGGACACCTACTACGGGGTGTCCAAGGCGACGATGGAGGCGCTCGGCTCGCTGTACGCCGACCGCTACGGGATGGACGTCGTCTGCCTGCGGATCGGCAGTGCGATCCCGCAGCCGACCACGGTCCGCCACCTGGCCACCTGGCTGTCCCCCACCGACACCGTCGCCCTGGTGGACGCCGCTCTGCGTGCGCCCTCCCCCGGCTTCGCCGTCGTCTGGGGCGTCTCGGACAACACCCGCCGGTGGTGGGACCTCACCGCCGCGCAGGCGCTGGGCTACCGGTCCCGGGACGACGCCGAGGTGTACGCAGCGGCGGTGATCGCCGCACACGGCGAGCCCGATCCGGACGATCCCGTGCTCACCCGGGTCGGTGGTGAGTTCACGACCGAGGCGTTCGATGCCGACCGGGTCGAGGCCCGGCAGGCCCAGCAGTCCGGGCGGGAGGAACCGTGACCGCCGACGTGCTGGAGCTGGCCCGGGCCTGGGCCGCAGACGATCCGCACGACGGCGACCGGGCCGAGCTCGAGGCGCTGATCGCGGACGGCGGCACCGCGGAGCTCACCCGCCGGTTCGCCGGCCCGCTGACCTTCGGCACGGCGGGTCTGCGCGGGCCGGTGCGCGCCGGCCCGGCCGGCATGAACGCCGCCGTGGTCACCCGGACGGCGGCCGGGCTGGCGCGGTACCTGGCCGGCGAGGACCACGCCGGAGAGGGCCATGCCGGAAAGGGCGTGGTCATCGGCTTCGACGCCCGGCACCGGTCCGACGAGTTCGCCCGGATCTCCGCCGAGGTGCTGTCCGGTGCCGGTTTCGCGGTGAGCGTGCTGCCCCGGCCGCTGCCGACGCCGGTGCTCTGCTACGCGGTCCGGCACCTCGGCGCGGCCGCCGGCATCATGGTCACCGCCAGCCACAACCCGCCGCGGGACAACGGCTACAAGGTCTACCTCGCCGACGGCGCGCAGCTGGTGCCCCCCGCCGACCGGCAGATCGAGGCGGCCGTCCGCGCGGTCGGCGCGGCCCGCGGCGTCCCCCGCGGGGACGACTGGGTCACCCTCGGCGACGACCTCGAGGACGACTACGTCACCGCCGTCATCGAGGCGCTGCAGCCCGGCCGGGTGGACGGCGCCGCCCGCAGCCGGCTGGTCGTCGCCTACACCGCGATGCACGGGGTCGGCGCGGACACCACCAGACGGGTGTTCCGGGCCGCCGGCTTCCCGCCGCTGCACGCGGTGCCGGAGCAGGACCGGCCGGACCCGGCCTTCCCGACCGTGGCCTTTCCCAACCCGGAGGAGCCCGGCGCGGTCGACCTGCTGGCCGCGCTCGCCGACCGGGTCGGAGCCGACGTGGCCATCGCCGAGGACCCCGACGCCGACCGCTGCTCGGTGCTCTGCGGCGGCCGGCAGCTGACCGGCGACGAGGTCGGCGCCCTGCTCGCCGACTGGCTGCTGCGGCGCGGGGTCCGCGGCACCTACGCCGCCTCCCTGGTCAGCGGCTCGCTGCTCTACCAGCTCACCCAGGCGCACGGTGTGCGGTTCGCCGAGACCCCGACCGGCTTCAAGTGGATCATCCGCGCAGGAACGGCGGAGG
>JAICZD010000250.1 GCA_025933855.1 Modestobacter sp.
GCCCGCCGGCTCGGCGGATGACCGGGCCGGAGCTCGGTCACGGCCGCTCGCCGTCGAGGGGCGCCAGGATGCGGGCGGCCAGCTCGGGCGGGCAGCCGCGGTCCAGCAGCCCGAGCAGGGCGTGCAGGTCGATGCCCGGCGTGGCGGCGAGCTCGCCGGCGAGCGGCAGCGGGAATCCGGCGTCCACGAGCCGGCGCAGGCGCCAGGCCTCGACGTCGGGCGCCGGCCGGCGGCCGGGTGCAGCCGCCTCGGTCAGCGGGTGGGCGACGTGGTTGGTCATGCCCTGTTCGTGTCCCACCGACGGGTACGTCTTACCGGCTGACCGGCGTCGGCACGGACGCCGCGAAGGCAGCCGAGCGCCGCAGCTGCGCGCGGCCGGTGACCTCATGGACCCATCCTGGCCGGTCCGGACCGGGACGGCGGTTACCGGCGGCGCGGGACGCATCCGGCGGCCCGGAGCCGGCTGCGCCGGCTCCAGCCACTTCCTCGCCAGCACACAGGGAACCCGCAGGATCGGCGTCCACAGTTTGCCCATGACGACGACCGCCTCCTCCGCCAACAGCTTCCGGGCGCAGCTGACCCGGCCGGACGGCAGCGCCCTGCGGGTGCTCGTCGTCGACGACGAAACCTCCATCTGCGAGCTGCTCTCGATGGCGCTGCGCTACGAGGGCTGGGACGTGCGTACCGCGGCCGACGGCGCCGAGGCCGTCCGGGTCGCCCGCGACTTCCGCCCGGACGCCGTCGTCCTGGACGTCATGCTGCCGGACATGGACGGGCTGGAGGTGCTGCGCCGGCTGCGCGCGGACGCGCCGCTGGTGCCGGTCGTGTTCCTCACCGCCAAGGACGCCCTGGAGGACCGCATCGCCGGCCTGACCGCCGGGGGCGACGACTACGTCACCAAGCCGTTCAGCCTGGAGGAGGTGGCCGCGCGGCTGCGCGGGCTGCTCCGGCGCACCAGCCGGGTGGTGGCCGACGACGGGCTGCTGGTGGTCGGCGACCTGACCCTGGACGAGGAGAGCCACGAGGTGACCCGGGCCGGGGAGGACATCCGGCTGACCGCCACGGAGTTCGAGCTGCTGCGCTACCTGATGCGCAACCCCAAGCGGGTGCTGTCCAAGGCGCAGATCCTCGACCGGGTCTGGCAGTACGACTTCGGCGGCCAGGGCAACATCGTGGAGCTCTACATCTCCTACCTGCGCCGCAAGATCGACGCCGGGCGCAGTCCGATGATCCACACGTTGCGTGGCGCCGGGTACGTGATCAAGCCCGCCGCCTGACCGCTCCTCCCGCACCGTGACGGCCGCGCCGCGGACGACGCCGACCCCGACACCCCCCTCCCGGGAACCCCGGCCGGGCACACCGCACCACCCGCCGCCGGAGGACCGGGCGCACCGCGGCGCGCCGCGGTACCGGAGGTGGACCGCGCGGGCGTCGCGCGGCCGGCGCTCCCGGCTGCGGACCCGGCTGCTGGTCGCCTTCGTCGTTCCGCTGGTCGCCGTCCTCGCCCTGGTCGGCTTCGTCTCCACCACGGCGCTGCGCCACGAGCTGGTCCAGCAGGTCGACGACCGGCTGGGCAATGCCGGGTACCGGGCCACCGAGGCCGCGCAGGGCCACGACGGCGGCCGGACCGGCGGCCACGGCTCCCCCGGCGCGCTGCCGGCTCCTCCGCCGGATGGCGCAGACATCGACGGGGACGGCGACCTCCTCAACGCCCGCGGCCAGGGCGAGGGCACGCTCACCGCCCGGGTGGTGGACGGCGTGTGCCGGACCGCCGGCGTGGTCGGCGAGCGTTTCCAGACCATCGAGCTGACGTCCGACCAGCAGGCCACGATCGCCGCCGTCCCGCCGGACGGGCGGCCGCACACCGTCGACCTCGACGGGGACCTCGGCGACTACCGGGTCCTCGCCGGCACGACGCCGGACGGCGCGGTCATCGTCGCCGGCCTGCCGCTGAGCAACACGTCGGCCGCCATCCGCAACCTGGTCACCGTCGAGCTGCTGGTCGGGCTGCTGGGCCTGCTGGCCGCCGCCCTCGCCGCCGCCGCCGTCATCCGGCGCACGCTGCGGCCGCTGGACCGGGTGGCCACCACCGCGACCCGGGTGTCGGAGCTGCCGTTGTCCAGCGGGGAGGTGCAGCTCGCCGAGCGGGTGCCACCGCAGGACACCGATCCGGGCACCGAGGTCGGGCAGGTCGGCACCGCACTGAACCGGCTGCTGGACCACGTCGAGGGGTCGCTGGCCGCCCGGCAGGCGTCGGAGACACAGGTCCGCCAGTTCGTCGCCGACGCCAGCCACGAGCTGCGGACGCCGCTGGCCTCGATCCGCGGCTACGCCGAGCTCGTCCGGCGGCAGGGCGGCGACGAGGTGCCCGGCAACGTCGGCCACGCGCTGCGCCGGGTGGAGTCCGAGGCGCTGCGGATGTCCGCGCTGGTCGAGGAGCTGCTGCTGCTGGCCCGGCTGGACGCCGGCCGGGAGCTGATCACCGAGGAGGTCGACCTCACCGCGCTCGTGCTGGACGCCATCAGCGACGCGCACGCGGCCGGGCCCGGCCACCGCAGGCAGGTCGACCAGCCACCCGCCGGGGTGGTCGTCCCCGGCGATGCGTCCCGGCTCCGCCAGGTGCTGGCCAACCTGCTGGGCAATGCCCGCACGCACACCCCGGCGGGGACGACGGCCACGACGAGGCTGCGTGCCGTGGACGGCTGGGCGGTGCTGCAGGTCGTCGACGACGGCCCCGGCATCCCGCCGGCGATGCTCGGGCACGTCTTCGAGCGGTTCGCCCGGGGCGACTCCTCCCGGTCCCGGGCGGCCGGCAGCACCGGCCTGGGACTGGCCATCGTGCACGCAGTCGTCGCCGCCCACGGCGGCACCGTGACGGTGAGCAGCGAACCCGGCCGGACGGCGTTCACCATCCGGCTGCCGCACGCCACCCAGACCGACCCCGGCCCGGCGGAGGACGACGGGCTGGACGACGATCCCGCCGGATCCTGAGGGATGCCCACGGTCGGCCCGACTCGCCCACCGCCGGGCCGGTCAGGTCGCGGCCCGCAGCTCCTCGAGGATCGGCCGGGCCACCGCCAGCGCGTGGTTGGCCGCCGGCACGCCGGCGTACACGGCGGTGTGCAGGCACACCTCGGCGATCTCCTCGTCGGTCAGCCCGTTGTGCACCGCCGCCCTGACGTGCAGCGCGAACTCGTCCCAGTGCCGTAGCGCGGCGGTGATGGCCAGGGTCAGCATGCTGCGTTCCCGGCGGCCCAGCCCGGGCCGCTGCCACAGGTCACCCCAGGCCACCCGGGTGATGAAGTCCTGGAAGTCCGCGGTGAACGGGGTGACCCCGGCGACCGCCCGGTCCACGTGCGCCTCGCCGAGCACCTCGCGGCGCACCCGCATGCCCGCCGTGCGGCGCTGCTCGTCGGTCTCCAGCGGTCCCTCGGTCCCCCGCGGCCCCTCGGTCCCCCGCGGTCCGGTCACCGGGGTCCTCCGGTGGTGTGCGCGATCAGCGCGTCGGTGACCTGCTGGGCCTGCTCGACGTTGGCCAGGTGCGCGGCCGGGCTGAGGCTCAGCAGGCGGGCGCCGGGGATGCCGTCGGCGATGACCTGCTGGTGCTCCGGCGGCAGCGCCAGGTCCTCGGCGCCGGAGACGACCAGCGTCGGAGCGGAGATCCGGCCCAGGTCGGGCCGCAGGTCCAGCTCGGCGAGGACGGCGCAGCAACTGGCGTAGCCCTCGTCGGAGTGCGCGGCGAACGTCGCGGTCAGCCCGGCGATCACCTCCGGGTTCGCCGCGGCGAACGGGGGGGTGAACCAGCGGCTGATCACGGCGTCGGCGATCGCACCGGTGCCCGAGGCGCGGACGGTCGCCGCCCGGTCCCGCCAGGCCTGCGCGTTGCCCGGGTGGGCGGAGCTGCACAGGACGGCGAGGGTCATCACCCGCTGCGGCTCGCGGGCCGCCAGCCGCAGCCCCACCATCCCGCCGATCGACAGGCCGGCCACGTGCGCCTGCTCGACGTCCAGCCGGTCCAGCAGCGCCACCACGTCGTCGGCGAGGTCGTCGATGGTCGAGTCCCCGGCCGGATCCGGCGAGCGCCCGTGCCCCCGGCTGTCGTAGCGCACCACCCGGAACGACTCGGCCAGCGCGGGAGCCTGCGGATCCCACATGGCCAGGTCCGCACCCAGCGAATTGGACAGCAGCAGCACCGGCGCGTCGGCCGGGCCCTCCACGACGGCGTGCACCTCGACGGCGGCCATTCAGTTCCTCTCTCGGGGTGGGACGGGGACGTCGGACTGGACCGCGACGACGTGGGCGGCCAGGGCGGCATCGACCTGCGCACCGGCCTCCCCCACGTCCGGAGCGGCGCCGGCCAGCAGCGC
>JAICZD010000243.1 GCA_025933855.1 Modestobacter sp.
ACCCGATCATCGGCACCACCCACATCGATGCGATCGAGGCGTTCGAGGCCGATCCGGCTACCCGCGGCATCGTGATGATCGGCGAGATCGGTGGGGACGCCGAGGAGCGCGCGGCCGACTTCGTCAAGGGCAACGTCACCAAGCCGGTCGTCGGCTACGTCGCCGGGTTCACCGCGCCGGAGGGCAAGACGATGGGCCACGCCGGCGCCATCGTGTCCGGGTCCGCCGGAACGGCGCAGGCCAAGAAGGAGGCCCTCGAGGCCGCCGGCGTCAAGGTCGGCAAGACCCCGTCGGAGACCGCCCGGCTGATGCGCGAGATCGTCGGCGGCTGAGGAAGGACCCCGTCCTACCGACCCCTCGCACGCTCGGGGCGGTGCCCTGGACGGGGCCTGACGAGCATCGCAGGGAGCGCCAGCGACCGAGGAGCGGACATGACCTCCACCGGCTTCCCCGCGGAGCAGCAGGAGCCGGCCGGCGCCGATCCCCACGGCGGTGCCGGCCGGCTCCGGACCGTCACGGTGCGAAGGCGGCACGGAGTCGACCTCGCCGTTGCCGCCGGAACGGTGCTGTACGTCGTCCTGGCACTCATGCCGTGGTTCCGGCTGGACGGGATCGCGGTGGCGGGCGCCCGGTCCCCGGCGCTGACGGTGCACGGGTTCGACCTCGGCCTGATCGTCGTCGGCGCCGTCCTGCTGGTGCTGGCCACGGCCTGGACCCTGGTCATGCCGCACCTACGGGTGCCCTTTCCGCCGGCCGCGGTGACCGCGGGCCTGGCCGCAGCGGCGTTCCTGTGCACGCTCACCGGCTGGCTGCGCGCCACCGACCTGGGCTTCAGCGGCACCGGGCTGCTGACCGTGCTGGTCTCCGCGGCCGTGCTGACCTGCGCGGTGGTCCGGCTGTCTGCACAGCTGCGCGACCAGCCCGGACCGGTGGGCGCCGCGCCGGTCAGCGGGCGAGCGTCGTGCGGGGATCCACCCGAGGCCGCGCCGGGCGGGTCCCCGGTCCTGCCCGCCGGGTCGCCCGCTGACCCACCCCCGAGCGGCTGGGCGACGCCGTCCGCCGGTCGTACGACGCCTGCCGACCGGGTCGACCGCTGCGGCGACACCGCACGCAGCCACTCATCGTGACCTTCCGATGACCGACTGCCCGGGACGGCGCCGTCCCGGGCAGTGACTTTCCTGGCCGCGGCGCGTGCGTCCCAGATCGGGCCGGGGAGCTTGCGACAGTGGGGAAGTGACTTCACTGCTGACCCGGCTGCCCCGGCCAGCCCAGCGCACTCCCGGTGAGCCCGGCGCACGGACCACCGCGTGGCTGACCGCGGCGGCGGCACTCGCGGTGACCGGCGCCGGCATGCTGGCGCTGGTCCTGGCCGTGGTCGTCGTCCAGACGCTGGACCCGGCCGGCGGCCTGCCGCTGCTGTCCTCGGGTCGCGTCGCCGGCCAGCTGTGGCTGCTCGCCCAGGGCGCGCAGATCCAGCTGCCGGCCGGTCCGCTCCGGATAGCTCCGCTGCTGCTCACGCTGGGCATCGCCTGGGGGCTCAGCGCCGCGGGCCGCTCGGTCGTCGCGCTGCGGGAGCTGGCCACCCCACGGAGCGTCGGCGCCGCGCTGGCCGTGCTGGTCGGCGTGCACACCGTCGCCACCGCGGGCCTGGCCGCGCTGGTCAGCGGTTCCGCGGCCGCGATCGGGCTGATCCGGCCGGCGGTCGGCGCCCTGGTGCTGGCCCTGCTGGCCGGCGGGCTCGGGATGCTGCGCGAGTCCGGCCTGCGCTCGGCGGTGCTGGACCGCTTCCCCGGGCCGGGGCGGGCGCTGGCCCGGGCCGTGCTCGCCGGGACGCTCTGGCTGGCCGCCTCCTGCACGGCCGTCGTCGCGGTCGCCCTCGTGGCCGACATCGACCGGGTCGCCGCGCTGGCCACCGGGCTCGGCGGCGCCAGCGCCGGAGCCGCCGGGCAGGTGGCCCTCAGCCTGCTGCTGCTGCCCAACGCCACCGCGGCGGTCGTCGGGCTGGCCGCCGGACCGGGCTTCCTCGTCGGCGCCGGCACCCTCGTCTCGGCCGGCGGGGTCACGCTCAGCAGCGTTCCCGCGCTGCCGCTGCTCGCCGCGCTGCCGGACACCCAGGCGGTGCCGCTGCTGGCCTTCGTCTCCCAGGCGCTGCCGGTGCTGGCCGGGCTGGCGACGGGCACGTCGCTGGGCCGGCGGCTGGGCGAGCACGACGGTGGCGTGGTCACCGCCGCCCTGTGGGGGATCGTCGCCGGAGTGGCGGTGGGCGCAGTGTCCGGTCTCGGCGTGCTCGTGGCCGGCGGCCGGCTCGGCGACGCCGCCCTCGCCGAGGTCGGTGCGCCGGCGCTGGCCACCGGGCTGGCCGTAGCCGCGCAGGCAGGGATCGCGGCTGCGGTGGCCGCGGCCGTGTCCCGCTGGCGGGCCCGGAGCTGACCGCGGCGGTGCGGCGCGGTGGTGGACGGCGGCTAGGGTTGGCAAACGTGCCCGCCGCTGTGCCCGCCACACCGCGGTCCCGCGTCGTCGTCCTGCTGTCCGGCACCGGCTCGCTGTGCGCCGCGCTGCTCGCCGGGGCCTCGCCGGGCAGCCCGCTGCAGGTCGTGGCGGTGGGCTCGGACCGGGCCGGCGCGCCCGGTCTCGCGCACGCCGCCGCTACCGGGGTGCCGACGTTCGTCACGGCGGTCGCCGACCACCCCGACCGGGCGGCCTGGGACCGGGCCCTCGCCGACGAGCTCGCCGTCCACCGGCCCGACTGGGTCGTCTGTGCCGGGTTCATGAGGCTGCTCGGGCCCGCCGTCCTGGGCGCCTTCGGTGGGCGGGTGGTGAACGCCCATCCGTCGCTGCTGCCGCGGTTCCCCGGCGCGCACGCCGTCCGGGACGCCCTCGCCGCCGGCGTGACGACCACGGGTGCGACCGTGCACCTGGTGGACGCCGGGCTCGACACCGGGCCGGTGCTCGCCCAGCGACCGGTGCCGGTGCTGCCCGGTGACGACGAAGCGGCCCTGCACGAGCGGATCAAGACCGTGGAGCGGGAGCTCCTGGTGCAGACGGTGGCCGGCCTGGCCACCGGCGCACTGCTGACCAGCCCGGGAACAGAGGAGACCAGTAGATGAGCGAGCGCACCCCCGTACGCCGGGCCCTGCTGGGCGTGTACGACAAGACCGGCGTCGAGGACCTCGCCCGCGGGCTCGCCGGGGCCGGGGTGGAGGTGGTCAGCACCGGTGCCACCGCGGCCCGCATCGCCGCCGCCGGCGTCCCGGTGACCCCGGTGGAGCAGGTGACCGGCTTTCCGGAATGCCTGGACGGGCGGGTGAAGACGCTGCACCCGGCCGTGCACGCCGGCATCCTCGCCGACCGGCGCCGTCCGGAGCACTCCGCGGCGCTCACCGAGCTGGGCATCGCGCCCTTCGACCTCGTGGTGGTGAACCTCTACCCGTTCAGCGACACCGTCGCGTCCGGGGCCTCGCCGGACGAGTGCATCGAGCAGATCGACATCGGCGGCCCGGCCATGGTGCGGGCCGCGGCGAAGAACCACCCGTCGGTGGCCGTGGTCGTCGACCCGGGGCGCTACGCCGAGGTCCTCGACGCGGTCGGGAGCGGCGGCTTCACGCTCCGGCAGCGGCAGGAGCTGGCCGCCGAGGCGTTCCGGCACACCGCCGCCTACGACGTCGCGGTCGCCTCCTGGATGGGCAACGTGCTGGCGCCGGACGACGAGAGCGGCTTCCCCGAGTGGGTCGGCGGCAGCTGGGAGCGCACCGACGTGCTGCGGTACGGGGAGAACCCCCACCAGGGCGCGGCCCTCTACCGCAGCGGCCAGCCCGGCCAGGCCCACGCCCAGCAGCTGCACGGCACTCAGATGTCCTACAACAACAACGTCGACACCGAAGCGGCCAGGCGGGCTGCGCACGACCACGCCGACCCGTGTGTGGCGATCATCAAGCACGCCAACCCGTGCGGGATCGCCGTGGCCGCCGACATCGCCGCCGCCCACCGCAAGGCCCACGCCTGCGATCCGGTGTCGGCCTTCGGCGGCGTGATCGCCGCCAACCGGGAGATCGACCTCACCGCGGCCGAGCAGATCGCCGAGGTGTTCACCGAGGTCGTCGTCGCACCCTCGTTCACCGCTGACGCGCTGGGCGTGCTGACGGCGAAGAAGAACATCCGGCTGCTGCGGATGCCGGAGGCGCCGCGGCTGACCGTCGAGCTGCGCGCGGTCAGCGGAGGGTTGCTGCTGCAGACCGCCGACCGGATCGACGCACCCGGTGACGACCCGACGAGCTGGACGCTGGCCGCCGGCGAGCTGCTGGACGCCGCCGCTCTGGACGACCTGGTCTTCGCCTGGCGCAGCGTCCGGGCGGTGCGCAGCAACGCGATCCTGCTGGCCGCCGATCGGGCGACCGTCGGCGTCGGCATGGGGCAGGTCAACCGGGTGGACGCCGCCCGGCTCGCCGTGGCCCGCGCCGGCGACCGGGCCGCGGGTTCGGTGGCCGCCTC
>JAICZD010000047.1 GCA_025933855.1 Modestobacter sp.
CCGGCCTACATCCGGCCGTTGTTCTGCGAGGGCAAGGGTCCCTTCCGGTGGGCCGCGCTGTCCGGGGACCCGGCCGACATCGCCGCCACCGACCGCGCCGTGCTGGAGCTGTTCCCCGACGACGACCACCTGCAGCGCTGGATCCGCGCTGCCCAGGACAAGGTCGCCTTCCAGGGGCTGCCGGCCCGGATCTGCTGGCTCGGCTACGGCGAGCGCGACCGCGCCGGGCTGCGCTTCAACGAGCTGGTGGCCGGCGGCGAGATCAGCGCGCCGATCGTCATCGGCCGCGACCACCTGGACGCGGGTTCGGTGGCCTCGCCCTACCGGGAGACCGAGGCGATGGCCGACGGGTCGGACGCGATCGCCGACTGGCCGCTGCTCAACGCGCTGGTCAACACCGCGTCCGGGGCGAGCTGGGTGTCCATCCACCACGGCGGTGGGGTGGGCATCGGCCGGTCGATCCACGCCGGGCAGGTCAGCGTCGCCGACGGCACGCCGCTGGCGGCGCAGAAGCTGGCCCGGGTGCTGCGCAACGACCCGGCGATGGGCGTGATCCGGCACGTGGACGCCGGCTACGACGCGGCGGCCGAGGTCGCCGAGGAGCGCGGCGTCCGGGTACCCATGCACGAGCTCCCATGAGGGGCCAAAGTCGCGACTTTGGCCCCTCGGGGGGCGCCTTCGAGCGGATGTGGGCGGAGCTGGCACCGGTCGGGCGGGCGGCGTCCACCGGCGGGTACCGGCGCTTCGCCTGGACCCGCACGGACGCCGAGCTGCGCGAGTGGTTCACCGGCGAGGCCCGCGCCCGGTCGCTGGAGGTCGTCGGTGACCGGGCCGGGAACCTGTGGGCGTGGACCGGGGATCCGGACGCCGCCGCGGCCGCCGGCCGGCCCGGGCTGGCGCTGGGCAGCCACCTGGACTCGGTGCCCGACGGTGGTGCCTTCGACGGCCCGCTCGGCGTCGTCTCGGCGTTCGCCGCGCTGGACCTGCTGCGCGAGCAGGGCTTCCGGCCGCCGCGCCCGATCGGGATCGGCTGCTTCGCCGACGAGGAGGGCGCCCGCTTCGGGATCGCCTGCGCCGGGTCGAAGCTGCTCACCGGCGTGCTGGACGCCGATCGGGCGCGGGCGCTGACCGACGCCGACGGCACGACGCTGGCCGAGGCGATGGCCGCCGCCGGCGCCGGTCCCGGGGACCTGGGCCGGGACGACGAGGCGCTGCGCCGGATCGGCACCTTCCTCGAGCTGCACGTCGAGCAGGGCCGCGGGCTCGTGCACGCCGGCGCGGCGGTCGGGGTGGCGGAGTCGATCTGGCCGCACGGCCGCTGGCGGCTGGACCTGCGCGGCCGGGCCGACCACGCCGGCACCACCCGGCTCGCCGACCGGGACGACCCGATGCTCGCCCTGGCCGCCGCCGTGCTCGCCGCGCGGTCCGCGGCCGAGCGGCACGGCGCGGTCGCCACGGTCGGCAAGCTGCGGGTCGAACCCAACGGGGTGAACGCCATCCCCTCGGCGGTGACCGCCTGGCTGGACGCCCGCGGCCCGGCCGAGGACGACGTCCGGGCCGTGGTCGCCGACGTGGGCGGCGCGGCCGGAACCGGCCCGGTCGAGGAATCCTGGACCCCGCCGACCACCTTCGACCCGGCGCTGCGCGACCGGCTGGCCGCCGCGCTCGCCCGGCCGGACGGCACCCCGGCGCCGGTGCTGCCCACCGGGGCCGGCCACGACGCCGGCATCCTCGCCGCGGCGGGGATCCCCACGGCGATGCTGTTCGTCCGCAACCCGACCGGGGTCTCGCACTCCCCCGCCGAGCACGCCGAGCCCGACGACTGCCGGGCCGGGGTGGCGGCCCTGGCCCGGGCGGTGCAGGCCCTGCTGTGAAGGACTGGGCATGACCGGCTACTGGTGCGAGCAGGCCTGGCTGGGCACCGGCCCGGTGGCCGGCGTCCGGGTGGTCGTCGAGCGCGGCCGGATCGCCGAGGTGACCGTCGCGGACGCCGCCCCGGGCGACCAACGGTTGCCCGGTCTGGTGCTGCCCGGGTTCGCCAACGCCCACTCGCACGCCTTCCACCGGGCGCTGCGGGGCCGGACGCACGACCGCGGCGGCACCTTCTGGACCTGGCGGCAGCGGATGTACGCGGTCGCCGCCCGGCTGGACCCGGACGGCTACCTGGCGCTGGCCCGGGCCGCCTACGCGGAGATGGCGCTGGCCGGGATCACCTGCGTCGGGGAGTTCTCCTACCTGCACCACCCGCCCGGCGGCGGCCGGTACGCCGATCCGAACGCGATGACCGAGGCGCTGGTGCAGGCCGCCGCCGACGCCGGCGTGCGGCTGACCCTGCTGGACACCTGCTACCTCGCCGGCGGGCTGGACGGCGGCGGGCACCTGCCGCTGGACGACGTGCAGCGCCGGTTCGCCGACGGCGACGCCGCCGCCTGGGCCGAGCGCGTCGCTCTGCTGCCGTGCCGCGACGGGCTGGTCGTCGGAACCGCGGTGCACTCCGTGCGCGCCGTGCCGGCCGACCAGCTGCCGGCCGTCGCGGCCGCGGCGTCCGGGCGGCCGCTGCACGTGCACCTGTCCGAGCAGCCGGCCGAGAACGACGCCTGCCGCGCGTTCTACGGCCGCACCCCGACCCGGCTGCTCGCCGACGCCGGCGTGCTCGGCCCGCGCACCACGGCGGTGCACGCCACGCACCTCACCGACGTCGACGTCGCGCTGCTCGGCGGCACCGGCACCGCGGTCTGCGCCTGCCCCAGCACCGAGGCGGACCTGGCCGACGGCATCGGGCCCTTTCCGCAGCTGCGCGACGCCGGCGCCCCGCTGTGCCTGGGCAGCGACCAGCACGCCACCATCGACCTGCTCGCCGAGGCCCGGCTGCTGGAGGCGCACGAGCGGCTGGGCAGCGGGGAACGCGGCCGGTTCCGGCCCGCCGAGCTGGTCGGCGTGCTCACCGTCGCCGGGCACGGCGCGCTGGGCTGGCCGGACGCCGGGCGCCTCGCCCCCGGGCAGCGGGCCGACCTCGTCGCCGTCCGGCTGGACACCCCGCGGACCGCCGGCTGCGCCCCCGGCCAGCTGGTCATGGCCGCGACCGCGGCCGACGTGCACACCGTGCTGGTCGACGGCCGGGTCGTGGTGAGCGGTGGAGAGCACGTGCTCGGCGACGTCGGCCGGCTGCTGGCCGCGGCCATCACCCCGCTCTGGGAGGGCACATGACCACCCTGGTCACCGGGATCGGCGAGCTGGTCACCAACGACCCGGCGCTGGGGCCCGGGCCGCTCGGGCTGATCCCGGACGCCGCGGTCGTGGTCGCCGACGGCGCGGTGGCCTGGGCCGGCCCGCGGAGCGCGGCACCGGGCGCCGACCGGAGGGTCGACCTCGATGGCCGGGCCGTCGTCCCCGGGTTCGTGGACAGCCACGCGCACCTGGTCTTCGCCGGCGACCGGGCCGGCGAGTTCGCCGCCCGGATGTCCGGCGCCCGCTACGACGGCGGCGGCATCGGCGCGACGGTCGCCGCCACCCGCGCGGCCAGCGACGGGCAGCTGCGCGGCAGGCTGCACGCGCTGGTGGCCGAGATGCGCCGCCAGGGCACCACCACCGTCGAGGTCAAGAGCGGCTACGGGCTGACCGCGGCCGACGAGGCCCGCTGCCTCCGGCTGGCCGCCGAGGTCACCCCGGAGACGACGTTCCTCGGCGCGCACGTGGTGCCGGCCGAGTACGCCGGACGGCGGGCGGACTACCTGGCGCTGGTCACCGGCCCGATGCTGGACGCCTGCGCGCCGCACGCCCGCTGGGTCGACGTGTTCTGCGAGCCCGCCTCGGCGCACGCCTTCGACGGCGCGGAGGCCCGCGCGGTGCTCACGGCCGGGGCGGCCCGGGGGCTGGACCTGCGGGTGCACGCCAACCAGCTGTCCGCCGGCCCGGGAGTGCAGCTGGCAGTGGAGCTCGGCGCCGCCAGCGCCGACCACTGCACGCACCTGAGCAGCGCCGACGTCGACGCGCTCGGCGGCGCGGCCACCGTGGCGACCCTGCTGCCCGGCGTCGAGTTCTCCACCCGCTCCCCGTATCCCGACGCCCGGCGGCTGCTGGCCGCCGGGGCCACGGTCGCGCTGGCCAGCGACTGCAACCCGGGCAGCTGCTACACCTCCTCGATGGCGTTCTGCATCGCGCTCGCCGTCCGGGAGATGGGCATGACGCCGGCCGAGGCGCTGTGGGCGGCCACCGCCGGTGGCGCCGCGGCGCTGCGGCGCACCGACGTCGGGCACCTCGGCCCCGGAGCGCGGGCCGACCTCGCCGTCCTGGACGCCCCGTCGTACCTGCACCTGGCCTACCGCCCGGGCGTGCCGCTGGTGCGGGCCCTGGAGCTGCCCGGCGACGCGCCCTCCGACACGGCCGGCTGACCGGCCGGCTCCCCGGGGCGAACGCCGGGCGGAGACGGCGCCGGTCTCCTACGGTCCTGGGCATGACGCGCAGGCTGGTGGTGATCGGCGGGGACGCCGCGGGGGGCAGCGCGGCATCGCAGGCCCGCAAGCGGTGCCCCGACCTGGACGTCGTGATGTTCGAGCGCGGCCGGGCGACCTCCTACTCCGCCTGCGGCATCCCGTACTGGATCAGCGGCGCGGTGACCGACGAGGCCTCGCTGATCGCCCGGACACCGGAGCA
The DNA here is from genome assembly GCA_025933855.1 of Modestobacter sp. Taxonomy (GTDB): domain Bacteria; phylum Actinomycetota; class Actinomycetes; order Mycobacteriales; family Geodermatophilaceae; genus Modestobacter. Next base: position 4,654 of record JAICZD010000047.1, read on the forward strand.
GCACCGCGCCGCGGGCATCGACGTGCGGATGCGCACCGAGGTCACCGGCATCGACCTGGACGCCCGCCGGGTCACCTGGCGCGACCTGGACGGCGGCGCAACGGGCACCGAGCCGTTCGACGACCTGGTCTACGCCACCGGCAGCGTGCCGATGCGCCCGCCGGTCCCGGGCATCGACGCCGACGGGGTGTACGGCGTCCAGGTGCTGGACGACGGCGCGGCGCTGCGCACCGAGCTGAACCGCGGCGAGGTCCGCCGGGTCGTCGTGGTGGGCGGCGGCTACATCGGCCTGGAGATCGCCGAGGCGTGCCGGGTGCGGGATCTCGCCGTCACCGTGGTCGACCTCTCGGCCACCCCGATCGGCACGTTCGACCCCGACGTCGGGACGTTCATCGCCGACGCCGTCCGGGGGTTGGGGATCGACCTGGTGCTGTCCGACGGGGTCGTCGCCCTGGACGTCGGTCCGGACGGCCGGGTGTGCGCGGTGCGCACCGCGTCCGGCCGGGAGCTGCCGGCCGACCTCGTGGTGCTCGGCCTCGGCGTCCGGCCGAACGTCCGGCTGGCGCAGGAGGCGGGCATTCCGCTGGGCACCTCCGGCGGCATCGCGGTGGACGCCCGGATGCGGACCGGGGTGGAGGGGGTGTGGGCGGCCGGGGACTGCGCGGAGTCCCGGCACCTGCTCTCCGGCCAGCGGGTCGTGGTGGCGCTGGGCACGCACGCCAACAAGCAGGGCCGGGTCGCCGGCATCAACATCGGCGGCGGGTACGCGACGTTCCCCGGGGTGATCGGAACGGCGATCACCAAGGTCTGCGACCTGGAAGTGGCGCGCACCGGGCTGTCCAGCCAGGAGGCGGAGGCCGCGGGCTTCTCCTTCGTCACGGCCTCGGTCGACTCCACCACCAAGGCCGGCTACTTCCCCGGCGCGCAGCCGATACGGCTGAAGATGATCGCCGAGCGGCGCAGCGGGCGGCTGCTGGGCGCGCAGGTGGTGGGCCGGCAGGAGGCCGCCAAGCGGATCGACGCGCTGGCCGTGTGCATCTGGAACGGGATGACCGTGGACCGGATCCTGTCCCTGGACCTGTCCTACGCACCGCCCTTCTCCCCCGTCTGGGACCCGGTGCTCATCGCCGCGCGCAAGGCGTTCGAGGCCGTGGAGGCCGACGTCCGCCGGCTCTGATGCCGGTGCCCGCGGACGACCGGCCTGCCATGCTCCCTGCCGTGACTGCGCTGGACATCCCCGACGACATCCCCCCGGTCCGGTTCGGCCTGGTCGGCTACGGCTTCGGGGGGCGGTACTTCCACGCCCCGCTGCTGGCCGCGGCGGCCGGCTGCGAGCTGCTCGCGGTCGTCACGACCGCTCCCGAGCGCCGGGCGCAGGTGGCCCGGGAGCATCCCGGGGTGGCCACCGTCGGCTCGCTGGAGGAGCTGGCCGCCGCGGGGGCGGAGGCGGTGGCCATCTCCACCCCGGCCGACACCCACACCGCGCTCACCGAGCAGGCCCTGCGGCTCGGGCTGGCGGTCGTCTGCGACAAGCCGTTCGCCCTGGACGCGCCGTCCGCGCGCGGCACGGTGGAGCTGGCGGAGCGGCTCGGGCTGCCGCTGTCCCCCTACCAGAACCGGCGGTGGGACTCCGACTTCCGCACCGTGCAGGACCTGGTGGCGCGGGGCGCGCTCGGCGAGGTCAGCCGGTTCGAGTCGCGGTTCGAACGGCTGGCCCCCGAGTCCGGTCCCGGCGCCGCCGGCGGCGGCACGCTGCGGGACTTCGGCAGCCACCTGGTCGACCAGGCGCTGCTGCTGCTCGGCCCGGTCGGATCCGTGTACGCCGAGTGGCGGTTGCGCGACAGCGGCCTGGACGACGACGTCTTCGTCGCGCTGGCGCACACCGGTGGAGCCCGCTCGCACCTGTGGGGCAGCTGGCGCCAGGGCGCCCCCGGACCGCGGTTCCGGGTCACCGGCACGACCGGCAGCTACGTCGTCGGCGGGGTCGACGGCCAGGAGGACGCGCTCGTCGCCGGGCAGTCCCCGGCGACCCTCGGCAGCCGATGGGGCGCCGAACCGGCCGACCGGTGGGGCCGGGTGCACCGCGGCGACGACGGCGAGCCGGTGCCCACCCTGCCCGGCGCGTGGCACACCTTCTACCCGGCGTTCGCGGCCGCCGTCCGCGGTCGCGGGCCGCTGCCGGTGCCGGCGCGGGACGCCGTGGCCACCGCCACCGTGCTGGACGCCGCCCGGCGCAGCGCCGCCGAGGGGATCGTCGTCGGCCTGCCCCGCTGACCGCGCGGGCTGCGACCACCGAGCCGGGATCGCGGCGCGATGGCAGGGTGAGGACCGACGGAGACGCACGACGGACGCGGAGGTGGGTCGGTGAGCGATCGCACGGTCCTGGACATGTTCCGGCTCGACGGCAAGGTGGCGATCGTGACCGGCGCCTCGTCCGGGCTGGGTGCCGTCTTCGCCCGGGCCCTGGCGCAGGCCGGCGCGGACGTCGTCCTCGGCGCCCGCCGGGCCGAACGGCTGGCCGACACGGTGGCGGCCGTCGAGGCGCTGGGCCGGCGGGCGCTGGCGGTGCGCACCGACGTCTCCGTGCCCGAGGACTGCTCCGCGCTGGTCGAGGCCGGCATGGCGGAGTTCGGCGCCGTCGACGTGCTGGTCAACAACGCCGGGATCGGCACCGCAGTCCCGGCGACCCGGGAGACCCCCGAGCAGTTCCGGCAGGTGATCGACGTCAACCTCAACGGCTGCTACTGGATGGCCCAGGCCTGCGCCCGGGTGATGCAACCGGGCAGCTCGATCGTCAACATCTCCAGCGTCCTCGGGCTGACCACCGCCGGGCTGCCGCAGGCGGCCTACGCCGCCAGCAAGGCCGGCCTGATCGGGCTGACCCGCGACCTCGCGCAGCAGTGGACCGGCCGCCGCGGCATCCGGGTCAACGCGCTGGCCCCGGGCTTCTTCACCTCCGAGATGACCGACTCCTACGCCGAGGGCTACCTGGACAGCCAGCTACCCCGGGTGCTGGCCGGCCGGATGGGCGATCCGATGGAGCTGGCCGCGGCGCTGGTGTTCCTGGTCAGCGACGCCGGCGGGTACGTGACCGGGACCACGCTGCCGGTCGAGGGCGGCCTGCTCACCAGCTGAGCACCGCAACCGGTCCGGAACCGGCGGCGACCCCGCAGCCCAGGGGCTGCGGGGTCGCCGGGCGTGCTCGGCGGGCTCAGGCAGCCGGGGCCGGGCCGAAGGAACCCGCACCGACCCGGACGACCTGGCCGGCGGAGGGCATCATCAGGAAGCTCGCGATGCTCCACGCCGAGGCGTACAGGTCGCCGTCGTCGATGACCAGGCCGGTCGGCATGGTCACCTGGGAGTACGTCCGGTCACCGTGCCGGTCGATCCGGACCACCTGGCCGACGGTGCTCGGGTCGAAGTCGGCCGGCGGCTCGCCCTGCGGGAAGCCTTCGAGCAGGTCCGAGACGTAGACGATGCCGTGGCAGTCGACGGCGATCCCGGTCAGGTCGGTGAAGCCCTCGATCCGGCGCACCTCGTGGCCGCGCTGGTCGAGGACGAAGACCCGGGCCGCACCGGGTGCCTCGGCGCCCAGGGTGCTGACGTAGATGAGCCCGTCCTCGCCCTCGGTCACGCCGGTGGGCACCGGGTCACAGCCGACCGTCCCGGGGTCGTTCTCCGGCTGGTCGCAGGCAGCGACCTCCTCGGGGGTGACGACCGGCGGAACGAAGAAGGTGCTCACCCGGCCACTGCTCCGGTCGACGGAGAGCACCGCGTTGGCGCCGGCGTCCGCCACCAGGATCCGGTCCTCCTGCACGTGGACCGCGAACGGGTTGGACAGCGCGTCGACCGGTACGCCGTCCGGGCCGAACTGCAGCTGGCCGTCCGGGTTGTTCTTCAGCTCGTAGGCGAGCAGGTCGATGGTCTTCAGCAGCGTGCCGTCGGTGTCGTACACGAGCAGGGCCGAGGTGACCGCACCCTCGGCCGGCTGCGCTCCCTCCCCGGGCGGCGGCGGGCCGCCGACGGCGACGTAGATGCGGCCGTCGGCGTAGTCGACGCCCTGCGGGGCGAACAGGCCGCTGATCACGGTCTCGACGTCCCCGCTCTCCGGGTCGACGGCGGAGATCTCCCCGGTGTCGGACTCGGCTACCAGCAACTGGTCCCCGCGGTACTCGCTGAGCTGCCGGGGGCCGTCCAGTCCGGTGGCCACCGTGGTGATGCCGTCCGCGCCGGAGTCGTCGCCGGCCGCGCTGGCCGTCGAGGGGACGGCGACCAGACCGAGGGCGACCGCCGCGACGGCGGCATTCCTGAACCGTGTCATGAGCTCTCCTGGGCGTTCCGCGTGAGACCACTGAGGACGCGAGGAGGGTCCACCTGCGGCGTTGGTCCCGTCGACCGTCGATCGGCCGCCGGGCGCGAGCCGTAGCAGGGAGTAGCCGTGCCCGCCGCTCAGGTCCCCGGGCTACCGGGTGACCGCGGCATCGACGGACTGCCAGGCGCGCCGGCGCACCGCTGCGGGGTCGGCGACCACCCGGGTCGCGGCGGCGAACACCGCCGTGCAGCGCCGGCCCGGTTCGTACGTCGGCCAGTCGCCGAGCTCGCCGGCGGCCGGGGACCCGGTCCGCACCATCGCCAGCACGGACCGCTGCAGCGCGGCGGTGACCCGCAGGTCGTCCGGGCCCATGTCGGCGGCCGGCCGGTCCAGCAGCGGGCGCGCCACGAATCGCGGCGGCCGGGCCCACAGGCACGCGTTGTCCGCCCCGTGGCTGGGTCCCAGGCCGGCGAAGGACGGCAGCCCGGGGGTGTGGTCGAAGCGGCTGAGCCACACCCGGCCGCCGGCGGCCGCCTGGTCCTCGGCCATCCGGACGACGGGTCGCACCCACATCTCGTCGGTGAGCAGCGCCTGGACCGGGTCCTCCCCGGGCGCCGCGGTGGCGGTGTAGACGGCCAGCAACCGGTCGAAGGCCGCGCCGCCGGTCCGCGCCCGGGCCGCGCCCACCGCGACGTCCGGCCCGGCCCGCAGGAACATCGCCATCTCGTCGCGGCAGGAGCCGAACCACAGCGCGGTGCCGCGCAGCGCCCCGGACGCCACGACGTCCGCCGGCCGGGCGAGCAGCACCCGGCCGTCGGCCACCGGCCCCCACACCGCGCCGCCCACCGTGCCGGACGCCCGGGACACGGTGGTCGCCGCGTCGAGGACGGTCGCGACCGGCAGCGCGCGCAGGGCGGCGAGGTCGGTGCGCCCCACGCCCAGCTCGGCGAGCAGCCGGCCGGCCACGTCGGCGCTCTCGGCCGGGTCCTGCGGCGGTCCGCCGACCGACAGCGCGATGGCCGACCGGGCCCGCCGCCCGGCCGCGGTGGCCAGCAGCGCGCAGACCAGGCTGGCGCCGGCGGACTGGCCGACGAGGCAGAGCCGGCCGGGATCGCCGCCGAACCGGCCGATCTCGCGCTGCACCCAGTCCAGCGCGGCGACCAGATCGGTCATCGCGGAACTCGGCTCAGGGCGCTCGGCGGTGCCCAGCTGCAGGAAGCCGAAGGCGCCCAGCCGGTAGGAGACGGCCACCACGACGACCGGGCCGGCCGCGGCCAGCGTCGCCGCGTCGTAGTCGGCGGCCGCACCGGTGAGGAACGCGCCGCCGTGCACCCAGAAGAGCACCGGCAGCGGGCCGTCGGCGTCCGCCGGGGCGTAGACGTCCAGCGTCAGGCAGTCCTCGGTGCCGACCAGCTCACCGGTGGGCGTGGTCTGCACGGCGACCGGGCCGGGCCCGGTCGCGGTCCGGGGCTGGGTCCACGACGCCGGCGGCCCGGCCGGGCCGAAGCGCTCGGCCGCGGCGTAGGGCACGCCCCGCCAGCTGCGCACCCCGTCGGACAGCCGGCCGGCGACCGGACCCGCTTCGGTGCGGACGATCAGGTGCATCGCGTTCCTCCCCGGAACGTGAGGCGGGCCCCGGCACTCGGCCGGGGCCCGCGGGGGTGCAGGTCAGACGTCGGCGAGCTGGTGCCGCAGGGCCCGGGCCGGCTTGCCGCCCAGGTCGGCGAGCGGGACGTGCGCGGTCTCCCGGGCGGTCAGCGCGCACAGCCCCGCGACGGTCGCCGCTCCGGCGGTGAGGAAGGCGACCGGGAGCCAGCCGTTGGGCCCGTCGCCGACGATGCCGGCGGCGATGGCCGGCGAGAACCCGCCGAGCGCGAAGCCGATCTGGGTGCCGATGGCCATGCCGGAGTAGCGGACCCGGGTGTCGAACATCTCGCCGTACAGCGCGGGCCAGACGCCGTTGGCGGCGGAGTACACCAGGCCGGACAGCAGCGCGCCGAAGACGAAGATCAGCGGGAAGTTCCCGCGCTGCAGCGCCCACAGGAAGGGGAAGACCGCGACAGCGGACCCCAGCGCGCCGAAGGCGAACACCGGCCGGCGGCCGATCCGGTCCGACAGCCGGGCCCACATCGGGATGGCGCCCAGGGCGACCACGTTGGCCAGCACGATGACCCAGAGGAAGGTGGAGCGCTCCAGGTCGAGCACGTTGGTGGCGTGCGCGATCGACCAGGTGCCGAAGATGGTGCTGACCACGGAGACCAGGGCGCACAGGACGACCCGGAGCACGCTCGGGAAGTGGTTGCGGAAGAGCACCGCGACCGGCAGCGCGGCGACGGCGTGCGCCTCCTCGACCTTCTCGAACTCCGGCGCCTCGGGCAGGGTGCGCCGCACCCAGTAGCCGACGGCGACCACGGCCGCGGAGGCGAAGAACGGGATCCGCCAGCCCCAGCTGAACAGCTGCTCGTCCGGCAGGGCGGCGACCGGGATGAACACCAGGGTGGCGAGGATGGCGCCGGCCTGGGTGCCGCTGAGGGTGAAGCTGGTGAAGAAGCCGCGCCGTCCTTCCGGTGCGTGCTCCATCGTGAGCGAGTTCGCCCCGCTCTGCTCGCCGGCGGCGGACAGCCCCTGCAGGATGCGGAGCAGTACCAGCAGCACCGGGGCGGCGACGCCGACGGCGGCGTAGGACGGCAGCGCGCCGATCAGGAACGTCGAGGCGCCCATCATCAGCAGCGTCAGCACCAGCATCTTCTTGCGACCGAGCCGGTCCCCGAAGTGGCCGATGATGACGGCACCGATCGGCCGGGCGATGTAGGCGACGCCGAAGGTGGCCAGCGAGATCAGCGTCGCCGACTTGGGGTCGTTGTCCGGGAAGAACACCTTCGGGAAGATCAGGCCGGCGGCCGATCCGTAGATGAAGAAGTCGTAGTACTCGAGCATCGAGCCGAGGAAGCTGGCGAGCGCGGCCTTGCGGGGGATCGGCGCGTCGGTCGGTCCACCGTGCGCGATGGGAGTGCTCATGGGGTCTCCTGGGAGTACCAGCGGTCACGACCTCGTCGTGCCGGGGGCGGCCGGGTGGGAACCCGGTGCGGGCAGCGGTGCGGCGTTGCGGTGCTGTGCGGTCGGGGCCGGATCCGGCCGCCGTCCGCTGCCCCCGTCGGGGCTGGAGGCGTCCCAGCGGTTTATGTACCAACTGGTTACGTACCAAATGGTGAGGTGATGGCGCTCACCTTGTCAACCCCGCGGCGCAAACTCCTGGTCGGCTCCTCCTGCGGGGCGGGGGCCGGGCTCAGCCGGCGGTGAGCCAGGCGACGACGAGGTCGCCGAGCACCTGCCGCTGGTGGGCGCGGCACGCCGGGTCCAGCAGGTCCCGGTGGAAGATCGCGCCGAAGGTGTGCCGGTTCGCCGTCCGGAAGACGCAGTAGGCGCTGATCACCTGGTGCACGTCCAGCGCGTCGACGTCGGTGCGGAACAGGCCGGCTGCCCGGCCGCGGTCGAGGATGGCGCCCAGCACGTCGAGCGCCGGGTTGGCCGGCCCGGTGAGCACCGCCGAGCGGGCCAGGAACTCGGCGCGGTGGATGTTCTCGATGCTGACCAGCCGGATGAAGTCCGGATGCGACTCGTGGTGGTCGAAGGTCAGCCCGGCCAGCTCGCGGATCGCGGCCACCGGGTCGAGGTGCTCGACGTCCAGTTGCTGCTCCAGGTCGCGGATGCGCGCGTAGGCCTGCTCCAGGACAGCGATGTAGAGCTGCTCCTTGCCACCGAAGTAGTAGTAGATCATCCGCTTGGTGGTGCTGGTCTTGGCCGCGATGACGTCGACCCGCGCGCCGGCGAAGCCCGAGTCGGCGAACTCCCGCCCGGCCACCTCGAGGATCTCGGCCCGGGTGCGCTCGGCGTCCCGCTGTCGTTCCGGCGGCTCGACGGCCGACAGCGGGGACGACGCGGCGCCGGTCGGATCGGAGTCGGACGGCGGCGCAGACACGGGCACTCCTCGCGGCAGGTGGACTGCACCGAGGGTAGGGCCGGCGCGCCGGTGGGCCGGTCCGCGGTGCGATCCCGATCACCTCGGGGGCTGGCGCGGCGGCGGCGGATGTGGTCCCCTCAATAGGTAACTCACCAACTGGTACAAACTCTCGGAGGCCGTTCATGTCCCCTCGTCCCGGCGTCCTGGTCGGCCTCGTCGGCACCGGCATCGGCCCGTCGCTGACCCCGCCGCTGCACGAGCGGGAGGCCGACGAGCTGGGCATCCGCTACCTGTACCGGCGGCTCGACCTGGACCGGCTGGGCCTGCCCGCCACCGCCATCGGCGACGTCCTGGCCGCTGCCCGGCTGGCCGGCTACGACGGCCTGAACGTGACCCACCCGTGCAAGCAGCTGGTGCTCGAGCACCTCGACGACCTCTCCCCCGACGCCGCGGCCCTGGGCGCGGTGAACACCGTGGTGCTGCGCGACGGGCGGGCCGTGGGGCACAACACCGACTGGTCCGGCTTCGCCCGCGCCTTCGACCGCGGCCTGCCCGACGCCCCGCTGGACCGGGTCGTGCTGCTGGGCGCCGGCGGCGCCGGCGCTGCGGTCGCGCACGGGCTGCTGACCCTGGGCACCGGCCGGCTCACCGTGCTCGACGTGGACGCCGATCGCGCCGGCGGGCTGGCCGCCTCCCTCGCCGGCCGGTTCGGCGCCGACCGGGTGGTCGGCGGCGACCTGTCCGGGATGGCCACGGCGGTCGGCGCCGCGGACGGGCTGGTGCACGCCACCCCCACCGGCATGGCGGCGCACCCCGGCCTGCCGCTGCCGGCCGAGCTGCTGCGACCCGCGCTGTGGGTCGCCGACATCGTCTACCGGCCGCTGGAGACCGAACTGGTGCGCACCGCCCGCGCGCTCGGCTGCCGGGTGCTGGACGGCGGTGGCATGGCGGTGTTCCAGGCGGTCGACGCCTTCCGGCTGTTCACCGGCGTGGAGCCGGACCCCGACCGGATGCTCGCGCACTTCACCACGCTGGTGAGCGGAACCGGCAGCGACCTCCGTGTCGGCTGAAGAGGGACCCCCTGCTCCCCACCCCTCGCACGCTCGGGGCGGTGCCCGGCAGGGGGCCACGGGACGGGGCCGCCGGCGTGCCATCGCGACCGTCTGCCTGTCCGGCACCCTGGAGGACAAGCTGGCCGCGGCATCGGCCGCCGGGTTCGCCGGCATCGAGGTGTTCGAACCGGACCTGGTGGCCGCTCCGTGGTCACCGGCGGAGCTGGCCACCCGCTGCGCCGACCTGGGCCTGTCGATCGACCTGTACCAGCCGTTCCGCGACCTGGACTCCACCGACCCCGAGCGGTTCCGCCACAACCTGCGGCGTGCCGAACGCAAGTTCGACGTGATGGAACAGCTGGGGACGACGACCGTGCTGGTCTGCTCGTCGGTGTCCGCGGACGCCGTCGAGGACCCCGACCTGCTGGCCGAGCAGCTCGCCGCCGCGGCCACCCGGGCCGGCGAGCGCGGGCTGCGGATCGCCTACGAAGCACTGGCCTGGGGCCGGCACGTGTCCACCTGGGAACGGTCCTGGGACGCCGTCCGCCGCGCCGACTCCCCCGCCCTCGGGCTGTGCCTGGACAGCTTCCACGTGCTCTCCCGCGGCGGCGACCCCGCCGGGTTCGCGGCGGTGCCCGGCGAGAAGCTGTTCTTCCTGCAGCTCGCCGACGCGCCGCAGCTGCGGATGGACGTGCTGCAGTGGAGCCGCCACCACCGGCTCTTCCCCGGGCAGGGCGCCTTCGACCTGCCCGCCTTCCTCGGCGCCGTCCTCGCGGCCGGATACCGCGGGCCGCTGTCGCTGGAGGTCTTCAACGACGTCTACCGGCAGTCCGATCCGGCGCGCACGGCCCGGGACGCGATGCGGTCGCTGCTGTGGCTGGAGGAGTCGCTCGCCCGGCGCTCCCCCGCGGCCGGCCACCGACCGGCCGCCCCGGCCGCGCCGGCGCTGTCCGGGCACTCCTTCACCGAGCTGGCCGTCGACGGGGTCTCCGGCCCCCGGCTGGCCGAGGTGCTGGGCACGCTCGGGTTCACCCACACCGGGCAGCACCGGTCCAAGCCGGTGCAGCTGTGGGAGCAGGGCCGCGCCCGGGTGCTGCTCAACGCCTCCGTCGTCCGCCCGGCGGGCGCCGGGGTGGCCGCCGTCGCCGCCCTCGGGCTGGAGAGCGAGGATCCCGCCCGGTCAGCGGAGCGGGCCGAGGCGATGTGCGCGCCGGTGCTGCCGCGCACCCGCGGGGCCGCCGAGGCCG
>JAICZD010000028.1 GCA_025933855.1 Modestobacter sp.
CCATCACCAGCGGCTCGTCCAGGGTGACGATCAGCGTCAGGTACGGCGAGGGCAGCCCACGGTGGACGCCGGGTGCGAACCCGTCCTGCCGGTAGCCCACCACCGAGGCCACGAACGGCCGCAGCGTCGGGTGCACCCGGTGCTCCACCCACTCCTGCCGCACGGCTCGAGGCTTGCAGACGGCAGCCGCTCCCGAAACCCTGGTCCACGTGAAGCAGCCGCCGGACGCTGCCGTCAGCGCCCGAGGAAGTCCGAGCGCAGCTCGGAGGAGACGCCGTCGTCGCGCACGACGTTGCCGTAGCTCCACAGCTTGTCGACCGACCGCCGGGCCTCGGTCACCGAGCGGCCCCACCGCTCGTCACTCCGGAGACGCTACGTGCAACCACGGGCGCGACACGGCGAACCTCGTCCAGGAGTCCTGGGTAGGGATCCTGCAGCGGCTGCCTGGACGACCGGACCCCGGCACGGAGCTGCCTGAGCCGCTCGCCCGCAAGGTAGTAGCGGCCCCGGGTCTGTCCCACGGGTTCGAGCAGGCCCAGGTCGGCGAGCTGGGCCAGATCGCGAGTGGCGGTGCGGCGTTCGGGATCGGTCCGCTTGATGTACGTGCTGCGCTGCACCCGGGCGCCGAGCACCGCATCGAACAAGGGGTCGGTCACTCGGTCGGCCAGACGGTGCTCCGCGACCAGGGCATCGAGCGCCGACCACAGCCGCTCCGCTTCGTCGAAGCGCCGCTGCAGGGTCTGCGCCTGCATGTGGTTGGCGCGCACGTTGAACTTGATCCAGAGGTGAGCGTCGTTCTCCGGATGCCAGGCTCCCTGCCCTGTCGCCGCAAGGACGCGGTAGTAGTCGGTGGTGTTCGCGCCGAGCCACTCCTCGATGCTCGAGAAGGTCGGCTCGATGACCGCATCCTGGGCAAGCACCATCGTCTGGAGCCCGCGCCATCCGGCCGTTGCCGTCGCGGAAGGGGTGGATCATGACCAGGTTCAGGTGCGCCATCGCAGCTCGTATGAGGGGGTCGACGTCCCGGTCCTGGGCGAGCGTCGTCACCAGTGCCTCCATCAGCCCGGGTACGAGATCACTGTCGGGACCCTCGTGAACGGTGGTGTCCGTGACGTCGTCCCGGACGTACACACTCCGTGTTCGGTAGTGCCCCGGGCCCTTGCTGAGGTCGTGCTCCAGCAGCATGAAGTGCATGGTCCGCAGCGTCATCGAGTCGATGCGGAAGCCCGGTTCCGTGGCGACGTGGAGGACGTAGGTGAGGACCCGGCGGTAGCCGAGGATTTCTGCCCACGTCTGCTGGTCTGCGGTGAGCGGAGGCTCGTCCTCGACCGCAGCTGCGGCGTCCTGGTCACTGACCGAGTAGCCCTCGATGCTGTTGGATCCCTGGATGGCGCGAGCCTGAGTGGTGCGCCGGAGGCCGCCGTCCCACCGCCTGGGCACGCGCCGCCGCCATACTCAGCATCAGCTCCGCCCGGCAGCCGGTCAGCCAGGGTCACGCCACCCCGACGGGATAGGTCGGACGGCGATCAGCCGGGTCAGGAGTCGACCCGCGCGGTCTCCCGCCGCACCCGCAGGCCCTGCAGCAGCAGGCCGGCGGCCAGCGCGGCGCCGGCCCCCTCCCCGGCGCGCATCCGCAGGTCCAGCAGCGGTTCCAGCCCCAGGTGCTGCAGGACGACGTCGTGCCCCCGCTCCCGGCTGCGCTGGCCGGCCACCAGGCAGGCCTGGGCCGCGGGCTCGGTCAGCATCGCGACCAGCCCGGCCAGCGAGGCGGCGAACCCGTCCAGGACGACGACCCCGCCGGCCGCGGCGGCACCGAGCGCGACCCCGGCCAGCACGGCGATCTCCGGCCCGCCCAGCTCGGCCAGCGCGGACGCGGGGTCCGTGCCCAGGTCGGCGCGGTCGGCCCGGGCCCTACGGACCGCCGCGGCCACGACCGCGGACTTGCGGTCCACCATCGCCGAGTCGGCCCCCGCTCCCAGGCCCACCACCTCCGCGGGGTCCAGGCCCAGCAGCCCGCAGGCCAGCGCGGCGGCCACCGTGGTGTTGCCGACCCCGACCTCGCCGAGCACCACCAGCCCCTCCGCCGCGGCGGCCGACCCCAGCCGGCGACCGGCCTCGAGGAGGGCGCCGGTGTCGGCGTCGGTCATCGCGGCCGAGCCGACCAGGTCACCGCGCGGCCCGTCCGGCCGGACGGCGAGCGCGCCGTCCACCGGCTCCCCGGCGATCCCGGCGTCCACCACCGTGGCCCCCAACCCGGCGGCGCGGGCCGCGCTGACCCCCAGGGCGGCGCCGGCCACCGCGGCCGCCACCACGTCCCGGGTGGTGCCGGGGTCGTAGGCGGAGATCCCGTGCGCGGTGACCGGGTGGTCGGCCCCGACCAGCACGAGCACGCCGCCGGTGACCGCACCGCCGCCGAGCGCCACCACCCGGTCCACCGCCCGGTCCAGCACGCCCAGCGACCCGGGCGGGGTGAGCAGCCGGTCGGCCTGGTCGTGTGCCGCGACGACCGCGGCCTGGTCCGGCGCCCGCAGCCGGGACGGCGGCGGCAGCGGGGCGGCCTCCTCGGCCGGCCACCGGTCGGTGAGCACGACATCGGCCAACGGCAGCCGGCGCGACCAGCCGGCCCGCTGCAGGCCCGGCTCGGGTGGGCGCTCGTCCGGCCAGCCCAGGCACAGCCAGCCGAGGGTCACCACGCCGTCGGGCAGGTGCAGCAGCCCGGCCAGCTCCTCGGGGCGGAACAGGGTCACCCAGCCGGTGCCCAGCCCCTCGGCCCGCGCCGCCAGCCAGAGGTTCTCGATGGCCGCCGCGCAGCTCCACAGGTCCGCGTCGGGAAAGGTCGCCCGGCCCAGCACACCGGACGCCGGGGTGCGCCGGTCGCAGCACACCACCACACCCAGCGGCGCCTCCCGCACGCCCTCGAGCTGCAGGTCCAGCAGCCGGCGACCGGCGTCCGGCTCCAGCAGCGCGGCCTGACGCAGCCGCTCCCGGTCGGTCAGGACGGCGGCGCGGTCCCGCATGCCGGCGTCGGAGACGACGACGAACCGCCACGGCTGGCTGTGCCCCACCGACGGCGCGGCGTGCGCGGCGCCGAGCACCCGCTCCAGGACGTCGGCGGGCACCGGATCGGGCCGGAAGCGGCGCACGTCGCGCCGGGCGGCGAGCACCCGGTGCAGCGCGTCGCGGTCGGCCGCGGGCATCGCCCATCCCGCCGGGTCGGCCGACCGCTGGGACGCCGAGCTGGGATCGCCGATCAACGGCACCGGCCGCGGCCAGCTGCTCACCGGTCCGCCTCCGCCCGGCCGGACCCGCGCTCGACCCCGTCGAGGAACCGCCGCAGCGTCTCCAGGAAGACCTCCGGCTGCTCGGAGTGCACCCAGTGCCCGGCGTGCTTGATCCGCACCAGCCGGGTCGCCGGGAACAGCTCGTCCATCCGGGCCCGGTCCCGGTCGAGCACGTAGGTGGAGCTCGCGCCGGCGATCCACAGCACCGGGCCGTCGAAGGTCGCCCCCGCCGGCGGGTCGGGGAAGCGGCGCAGCTCGCCGAGGTCGCGGGCGAGGGTGTCCAGGTTCAGCCGCCAGCGCCAACCGCCGTCCGGCCCGACGCCGTCGCGCACCAGGCTCTGCAGCAGGAACGCCCGGACCATGTCGCTGGGAACGGCGGTGCGCAGCGCGGCGTCGGCCTCCTCCCGGCCGGTCAGCCCGGTCAGGTCGATCCGCTGCATGGCGGCGATGAACGCGGCGAAGGGGGAGGCCTCCTCGTCCGGGTCGTCGGTCCGCCCGCCGGTCTCGGGGTAGTCGGTCGGCGCGACGTCCACGACGACGAGCGCCCGCAGCACGTCCAGATGTCGCAGCGCCAGCTGCATGGCCACCTTGCCGCCCATCGAGTGCCCGACCAGGGTGACCGGCTCGCCGAAGTCGGTGAGCTCGGCGGCGACCAGCTCGGCCATGTGCAGGTAGTCGACCCGGTCGGTCCACGGCGAGTGGCCGTGGTTCGGCAGGTCCAGCAGGGTGACGCGACGGCCGTCCTCGGCCAGCCGCCGGGCGATCGTCGTCCAGTTCCGGCCCTGGCCGAACAGCCCGTGCACGAAGACCACCCGCGGGCCGGCGTCCCCGATGGTCCGGGCCGCCAGCCGGATCGCCCCGCTCATGGCCCTGTCGCTCATGGCCCCATCCCATCAGACGCGGGCGGTCGCGGGTGTCGCGCGCCGGAGTCGTCGTACCCAGCCCGCAGACTGCAGCCGGCCCGCCGACCGGCGGGGTGAGCGGGAAGGGGCACCATGCCGGGACGGCGACGCCGGCCGACGTCGGCCCGCGGCCGGACGGCCGCGACCGGGCGCACGGCTGCTGGACGCACCGCCACGGCCACCACCGACCGCGGCCGGGGCGGCCGACCCCGCACCGGCCGGGCGCCGGCGGCGGCGACGGCCGGACTGCCGGCCGCGGGGCCGGGGGAGCGGGTCTGGGTGCTCGCCGTCCCCTTCCGGGCACCGGCACCCGGCGCGAGCTGGCACCCGGGGCTGCAGGCGCACGTGTTCGTCGGCGCCGCCCTGCCGCCGGAGCTGGCCGGGTACGCCGCCGCGCCGTACAGCTACGAGCGGTTCGTCGAGGACGACCTGAACCCGCAGCCGCGGCCGGTCCCCGCGGGGCCGGTGATGCAGCCGCGGGCCGAGCAGCACACCGGCGCCGCAGCCATCGCCGCGCACGCCGCGGCCGGCGGCCGGATGTTCCTGCTCGGCGACGACCCGGGGGTCGGCAAGACCGGAACGGCGATCCTGGCGGTGCAGCAGGTCGCCGCCCAGCGAGCCGGGGCAGGGCGTCCGGTGCGCACCGTCCTCGTGGTCGCCGACCGGCCGGCCGCGATCACCGTGCCGCACTGGACCCGGTCGATCACCGCCTTCGGCGACGCCGGGCTGCGCTGGTGCGTGACCACCTGGGACCGGCTGGGCAAGGTCGCCTCCCTCGGCCGGACGACCGGGCTGCGCTTCGACGTCGTCGTGGCCGACGAGGCGCACATGGTCCGGCACACCACCACGCAGCGGTGGAAGCACTGGAAGGCCGTCTCGGGCGCCGCCCGGGTCAAGGACGCACCGTTCGTCCTGCTGGCCACCGCCACGCCGGCGCACAGCCCGCTGGAGCTGCCCTACCTCGCTCCGCACTTCGCCGCCGTCTCCGGCGAACCGCTGCGCGCCTGGTCCGATCTGCCGGCCCGGCTGGCCGCGCACGGGTTCCACGTGGAACGTGGCCGGTACGGCTGGGCGTGGACCGAGGATGCTGAGGACCGCCGGGTCGACCTGGCGCGGCTGCGCAGCTGGCTGGCCGGCGGCGATCCGCCGGCCACGCTGCACCGCGCCGCGCCCTGGGGGCAGGTGTCGGTGACCGGCACGCCGGTGCAGCTGACCCCGGGGGAGCGCGCGCGGTACGAGGCCGAGTGGTCGGAGTTCCGGGCCGAGATGCAGCTGGCCCGGCGCAAGCGGGAGACCGCGCGCGGCCGGGCGGCGCTGCTGCGGTTCCGGCAGAAGGCCGGCCTGATCCGGGCCCCGGCGACCGTCGACTGGGTGAAGGCCCAGGTCGAGGCCGAGCGCCAGGTCGCGGTGTCGGTGGAGTTCGTGGAGACCGCGGCCGACCCGATCCGCCAGGCGTTGCTGGACGGCGGGATCCCGGTGGCCGCCATCTACGGCCGGGACCGTTTCGACGTCGAGGCCGAGCGGCTGCGCTTCCAGACCGGGCAGGCGCTGGTCTGCGTGTTCACCGTGACCGCGTCGATCAGCCTGCATGCCGGCGAGCTGCTGCCCGGCGGCCGGACGGCGTCCGGCACCCCACGGGTGGGGCTGTTCCACCAGCCGCGGTTCTCCGGCATCGCCGCCCGCCAGGTCACCGGCCGCACCCACCGCGACCACCAGGTGTCCCCGTGGCGGATCGCCTACGCGGCCGACACCGTCGAGGAGCAGGTGGCCCGGGTGATGGTGGAGCGGCTGGCCGTCACCGGGTCGACCGCCGGTGGTGACACCGCCGGGCTGCGGCAGGTCGCCGAGCTGCTCGACGCCGACTGGCTGCCCGCGACGTCACTCACCGGCGCGGACTGCTGACGAGCCCTGTCCGGCGGCATGCAGCCGCATGGGCAGGTGCAGGATGCCGTCGTCCAGGTAGTCCGGGCCCGAGCGGCGGAACCCGAACCGCTCGTACCAGGCCTCCAGGTAGGCCTGCGCACCGATGTCGATCGTGCGCCCCCGGCACAGGTCGATACCGCGGCGGACCAGCAACGCCGACAGGCCCTGCCCCCGCGCACCGACCGCGGTGGCCACCCGGCCGATGACCCGGTCCGCGCCGCTCTCCAGCACCCGGATGGTGGACAGCACCGCGCCGTCGGGCCCGGCGAACCACAGGTGCACGGTGCCCGGCTCGGCGTCGCGGCCGTCGAGCTCCGGATACGGGCACGCCTGCTCCACCACGAAGACGTCCACCCGCAGCCGCAGGATGCCGTAGAGCTCGGCGGGGGTCAGCTCCGCGAAACGGGCGGTGCGCAGCGCCGGTGCGTCGGTCACGGGGTTCATCCTCCGCTGGCGGCGGGCCGGCACGGAACGGGGCGTCAGCCCCGGTGGTCGCCGCCGGGAGCGCCGTCCAGTGGCATCCGGGGCGCCGGGGGAGCGGCATCCCCGGCCCGCTCGGCCGCGCCGCCGCCCAGCCGGCGGAGCAGCCCGGCGACGTCCAGGCCGGTCAGGTCACCGGACAGTTGCAGGCCCTGCGCGACGTTGGCGGCCACCGAGCGGCCGAGGGAGCCGGCCCCGTCGGTGGAGATGACCGTCATCTTGTCCACCGCGGACAGCGGTGCCGACGCGGCGGCCACCACCTCCGGCAGCACCTTGACCAGCAGGTCCAGGATGGCCGCCTCGCCGTAGGTGGCGAAGGCATCCGCCCGGGCGTCCATCGCCTGGGCCTCGGCCTGCCCGCGGGCCAGGATCGCCGCCGCGTCGGCGGCGCCCTCCCGCTCGACGGCGTCGGCGATCGCCTGGCGGCGCAGCTTCTCCGCCTCGCCCCGCTTGGCGCCCTCGATCGCCTCGGCCTCGGCGAGGGCGGACCGGCGGGCCCGCTCCCCTTCACCGGACAGCTTCGCCTGCTCCGCCGCGGCCTGGGCGCCGGCGATCGTGGCCTGCCGCTGCGCCTCGGCCAGCAGGATCGCGGAGTTCTTCCGCCCCTCGGCCTCCTGCTCGACCCGGTACCGCTCGGCGTCGGCCGGCCGGCGCACCTGGGTGTCCAGCTGCGCCTGGGTCAGGGACGCGGTGCGGGCGGCGACCTTCTCCTGCTCGGCGAGCACCTGCTGGTCCTGCGCCGCCTGCGCCAGCGGCCCGGCGGCGGCCGCGCGGGCGGTGGCGGCGTCGGTCTCCGCGGTGATCTCGGCCTTCTTCAGCGCGAGTTGCCGCTGGGAGACGGCGATCGCCTCGTCGGCGAGCAACTGCTCCTGCTGGGCCGCCTGACGCGCGCGGGCCTCGGCGATGCTCGCCTCCTTGAGCACCCGGGCGGCCTCCGGTCGGCCGAGGTCGGCCAGGTAGGTGCCCTCGGCCTGGATGTCCTGCAGCTGGAAGGTGTCCAGCACGAGCCCCTGGCCGGTCAGCGAGGACTCCGCCTCCTCGGCGACGGCGGAGGCGAAGGCGGCCCGGTCGCGGATGATCTCCTCGATGGTGAGCCGGCCGACGATGGAGCGCAGCGCCCCGGCCAGCACCTCCGAGGTGAAGGTGTCGATGCCCTGCTGCTGGGCGAGGAAGCGCTGGGCGGCCGCCCGGATCGCCTGCTCGGTGCCGCCGACCTTGACGATCGCCACGCCCTCGAGGTCGCACTTGACGCCCTGCTTGGAGACCGCACCGCGGATGGCCACCGGGATCCGCCGGCTGGACAGGTCGATGGAGTGCAGCTTCTGCACCACGGGCAGCACGAAGACGCTCGCCCCCATCACCACCTTCTGCCCGGACATGTCCCGGCTCACCGCGCCGTCGGTGCCGGTGACCGAGCGGCCCTGCCGGCCGGTCACGAGGAAGGCCTGGTTGGGTCCGGCCACCTTGATCCGGGACAGCACGAGCAGGACGAGCAGCACGACGAGGACGGCGATGCCGCCGATGGCGTAGATCAGGGTCACGAGGAGGGCCCTCCGGGGCCGAGAGGTGAGTGGGGAGCGGTGGAGACGACCTGGACCGAGGTCTCGGTCGGGGTGTCGACGACGTACACCGGTGTGCCGGCGACCAGCGGGACGTCGCTGCGGGCGTGGTACTTCAGCTGCTGACCGGCGACGTCGAGCCGGACCTCACCCAGGCCCCCCGCCGGGACGCCGGAGACGACCACGCCGGTGGCGCCGAGCAGCCGGTCCCGGGTGAGGGTCGGTTCGGTCGGCATGTCGCGCAGCGCGGCGGACAGCCGGATGGCACCGGCGGCCAGCGGCAGGGCGACGAGCAGCCCGGCGACCAGGGCGAGGAGCACGGTCACCGCACCGGGCAGCGCCGGCAGGAGCGCCGTGGCGGCCGCGCCGCCGAACCCGATGCCGCCGACGAACGCGGCGATGGCCGGCAGCGAGAAGGGACCGTCGGCGTCGCCGTGCCCGACCTCGCCGATCTCGCCGAGCACGAGTGCGGCGAGCAGGACGACCAGCCCGACGCCACCGACGCCGAGGAAGGCCCCCGCGATCGGTTCCACGTGTCCTCCCAGGTCGATGGAGGCCCACCGTCACAGCAGGAACCCGGGAGCCGGAGCCGGAACGGAACGCTGTCCCTCGAACGGGCGACAGCCGCTCCGGTGCTAGCGTCGCCAGCCGACACGGGGTGTCCCGCTGGGGGACTGTGGAAGGACCCCATTCCTCCCCACCCCTCGCACGCTCGGGGCGGGCCCCTGGAATGGGGCCGCCCCGTCGAACCTGCTCCAGCTCACACTGGCGAAGGGATGTCACGGCGTGGACGCCTCTGCCCTGCGTGCGGCTCGCACGCAGCTGACCGGCACCGCACCCCTGGTGCACTGCCTGACCAACACCGTCGTCCAGGCGCTGACCGCGAACGCGCTGCTGGCCGTCGGAGCGGCACCGGCGATGGTGGACGCCCCGGAGGAGGCCGCGGAGTTCGCCGCGATCGCCTCCGCGGTGCTGGTCAACGTGGGCACCGTGCACGCCCGCACCGCCGAGGCGATGCGGCTGGCCGCCCGGGCCGCCGGCGAGGCCGGCACCCCGTGGGTGCTCGACCCGGTCGCCGTCGGCGGCCTCTCCTTCCGCACCGCCCTGGCCGCCGACCTGGTCGGACTGCGGCCGACAGTGGTGCGCGGCAACGCCTCGGAGGTGCTGGCCGTCGCCGGCGCGGGCGCCGGCGGGCGCGGGGTGGACAGCACGGCCACCGCGGACGACGCCCTGGCCGCCGCCGAGCAGCTCGCCCGGCGCACCGGCGGGGTGGTCGCGGTCAGCGGAGCGGTCGACGTCGTCACCGACGGCGCGACCACGGTGCGGGTCGGCGGGGGATCGGCGCTGCTGACCCGGACGACCGGCGCGGGGTGCGCGCTGGGCGCGCTGGTCGCCGCCTACGTCGCGGCCACCGGCGACCCGCTGACCGGCACGGTGGCCGCGCACGCCCACGTGGCGCTGGCCGCCGAGGTCGCCGCCGAGCTCGCCGACGGGCCGGGCACCTTCACGGCCCAGTGGCTGGACGCGCTCGACGCCCTGGACGGCGACGCGCTGGCCACCGCCGACGTCCGTACCTCCTGATGCACGCCCTCCCGATGCGTGCCTTCGACCCGCGGCTGTACCTGGTCACCGACACCGCGCTGTGCGCGCCGCGCTCGGTTCCCGAAGTGGTGGCCGCGGCGGTCGCCGGTGGGGTGACCGCCGTCCAGGTGCGGGACAAGACGGCCGGCCGCCGGGAGCTGCTGGCCCTCACCCGGGCGGTGCAGGTCGTGCTGCGGAACCGCCCGGGCGTGCGGCTGATCGTGAACGACGCCGTGGACGTCGCCCTGCTGGCCGGCGCCGACGGCGTGCACGTCGGGCAGGACGACCTGCCGGCCGACGAGGTGCGGGCACTGCTGGGCCCGGACCGGCTGATCGGGGTGTCGGTGGGGTCGGCGGCCGAGCTGACCGCCGTGCTGGCGCTGCCGGCCGGCACGGTGGACCTGGTCGGGCTCAGCCCGGTGTGGGCCACGCCGACCAAGCCGGACGCCGGCCCGGGGCTGGGGCTGGACGGCGTGCGGGCGCTGGCCGCGACTGCCCGTGCCGGCGGGCTGCAGGCGGTGGCGATCGGCGGGATCTCGGAGGGGAACGCCGCGTCGGTGGCAGCGACCGGGGTGGACGGGATCTGCGTGGTCTCCGGCATCTGCGCCGCCGCGGACCCGGCCGCGGCAGCCCGCGTGTTCCGCGCCGCTGTGCCCGGGCCGGTGCCTGCGTGACCGCGGCCGTGGCGCTGACCGTGGCCGGCAGCGACCCCAGCGGCGGAGCCGGGATCCAGGCGGACCTGAAGACCTTCAGCGCGCTCGGCGTCTACGGCACCGCGGTGCTGACCGCGCTCACCGCGCAGAACACCCGGGGCGTCACCGGCGTCCACCCGGTGCCGGCGGAGTTCGTCGGGGAGCAGTTGCGCACGCTGCTGGCCGACGTGACCGTGCACGCCACCAAGCTGGGCATGCTCGGCTCGGCGGCCGTGGTCCGGGAAGTGGCCGCGGTGCTGGCCGACCGGCCGGGCGGGCCGGTGGTGTGCGACCCGGTCATGGTGGCGACCTCCGGGGACCGGCTGATCGCCGAGGACGCGGTGGACGCCGTCCGCACCGCGCTGCTGCCGGTGACCGACCTGCTGACCCCGAACGTGCCGGAGGCCGCGGCGCTGCTGGACGTCGCGCCGGCCACGTCGGTCGAGGAGCTGGCGCCGCAGGCCACCGCGCTGCTGGCGCTGGGGCCGGGGGCGGTGCTGCTGAAGGGCGGACACCTGGGCGGCGCGGAGTCCGTCGACGTCCTGGTGACCGCCGGCGAGGTGGTCGAGACCCGCCGGCCCCGGGTGGACACGACCTCCACGCACGGTACCGGCTGCACGCTGTCCTCGGCGATCGCCGCGCTGGCCGCCCGGCTGCGGCTCGCCTCGCCCGGGCCGGTGGAGTGGGCGCCGCTCGTGGAGGGCGCCCGGGACTACCTGCAGGCCGCGCTGCTCGAGGGCCCGTCCCTCGGGGTCGGCTCCGGGCACGGCCCGGTGCACCACTTCACCGGCTGGTGGTGAGCGGAGGGGAGGTCCAGTCGGGGGGATCGGCGGGCTGCAGGTCGGGGTCGTCGGCGGCCAGGGTGCGCACCGGCCCGGGCGGCGTCCTCGGGCCCTCGAACCGCACCGTGACCCGGTTGAGGCCGCTGCCCCACACCCAGCCCGGGCCGCGCTCGGCGGAGACGACGTCCTGGCCGGGATACCAGGCGACCACCGACGGCCCGGGGTGCGGATCGGATGGCACCGGCTCGGCAGCCGGCTCCTCGTCGACGGCCACTGTCGCCGGATTCGGCTCGGCGAAGAGGTCGCCCTGGACGAAGGTTGCCAGCCCCGACACCCCGACGCCGAGCAGCCGCAACCCGCCGGAACGGTCGACCGCGGCGAGCAGCCGGCGGGCGATCTCGGCGATCTGCCGCGGGTCGTCGACGGGCTGCGGCAGGGTCTGCGAGCGGGTGAGCGTGGTGAAGTCGTAGCGGCGGACCTTGAGGGTCACGGTGCGCCCGGAGGTGCCCGACCGCTGCAGCCGGCTGCCCACCCGGGCGGCGAGCGCGTCGATCTCGGCGGTGAGCCGGGCCGGGTCGGTGAGGTCCCGCGCGAAGGTCTCCTCCGCCGACACCGACTTGGCCTCCCGGTCGGTGACCACCGGACGGTCGTCGTCCGCCCGGGCCAGGCGGTAGAGCCCGGTGCCGTGCGCCTGGCCGACCAGCGAGGTGAGGTCGACGAGTGAGAGCCGGTGCAGGTCGCCGATCGTCGTCACCTTGATCTGGGCCAACCGCTCGGCCGTGGCGGGGCCGACCCCGCCCAGGCTGCGGACCGGCAGCGGGTGCAGCACCGCGAGCTCCGCACCGGGCGGGACGACGGTCAGCCCGTCGGGCTTGTCGAGCTCCGAGCCGATCTTGGCCAGCGACTTGGAGGTGCCGACGCCGACCGAGCCGGTCACCCCACCGGTGGCCGCGGCGATCGTCTCCTTCAGCTCGGTGGCGATCGCGGTGACCCCGGCGACGCTGAGGTCGTGGTCCCCGGCGGCCAGGTCGACGTAGGCCTCGTCGATGGAGACCGGCTCCACCAGCGGTGAGAGGTCGCGCAGCAGCGACATGACCAGCTCGGAGGTCTTCCGGTACGCCGGGAACCGCGGGCCGAGGAACGCCGTCCCGGGCGGGCAGATGCGCCGGGCCTCCGCGGTGGACATGGCGCTGCGGGCGCCGAACGCGCGGGCCTCGTAGGAGGCGGTGGAGACCACGCCCCGGCCGCCGGTGCCGCCGACGACGACCGGCCTGCCCCGCAGCGAGGGCTTGTCCCGCTGCTCGACGGCGGCAAAGAAGGCGTCGAGGTCCAGATGCAGGATGCTGGGCTCCCGCCGCACGGCGCACCTCCCTCCGTTCCGGTCCTGCGCGCTGCGTGCGCGATGATCCCCGCATGGCCGAGCAGAGCATGTGGACGCAGATCACCCGGGCGGACCCCGGGCACTCGGCGGCCTACGTCGAACGCTTCCGCGTCATGGCAGCACGCGGGGAGGACCTCGGCGGGGAGGCGCGACTGGTCGACGCGCTGCTGCCCCGCCGGGCCCGGGTGCTCGACGCCGGGTGCGGCCCGGGCCGGGTCGGTGCGTTCCTCGCCGACGCCGGCCACGACGTGGTCGGCGTGGACGTCGACCCGGTCCTCATCGCCGCCGCGGAGCAGGACCACCCGGGACCGCGGTGGATCGTCGGCGACCTCGCCGAGCTGGACCTCCCCGGCCTGGGCATCGCCGGGGGCTTCGACGGCATCGTCTGTGCAGGGAACGTGATGACCTTCCTGGCCGCGGGCACCCGCCGGGAGGTCCTCCGGCGGTTGCGCGCGCACCTGCGGGACGACGGCCGCGCGGCCGTCGGGTTCGGTGCCGGCCGGGGATACCCGTTCGACGAGTTCCTGACCGACGTCCAGGCGGCCGGCCTCGTGCCCGACCTGCTGCTGTCGACCTGGGACCTGCGCCCGTTCCACCCGGACGCGGACTTCCTGGTGGCGGTGCTGCGGCCGGGTGCGGCGTCCGACCGCTGAGTTCGGCGGGAACGGCGGTGGCCCTGCTGACGGTCGGCCACGGACCGGCCGACCGGCTGGGGTTCGGCGGGCGGCTGCTGGGGGCCGGTGTCGAGCTGCTGGTCGACGTCCGGCGGTTCCCGGGCAGCCGGAACAGCCCGGACGTGGCCGGGGAGGCGCTGGCCCGCTGGCTGCCCGAAGCCGGCATCGCGTATCGCTGGGAGGAGCCGCTCGGTGGCCGGCGCCGCCTCCCGCCGGGCGAACCGGTGGTCGACGACTGGTGGACCGTCGCGCAGTTCGCCGCCTACGCCGCGCACACGCGCACGCCGGAGTTCACCGCCGCCCTCGGGCGGGTCCTGGACGACGCGCGGCACCGGACGGTGGCGGTGATGTGCAGCGAGAGCGTGTGGTGGCGGTGCCACCGACGGCTGATCGCCGATGTCGTCGTCCTCGGTGCCGGCCGCCCGGTCGGCCACCTCATGCCCGATGGGCGGATCGCGCCTCACCAGCCGGCCGCGGGGGCCGTCCTGCGCCCGGACGGCGCGGTGTACTGGCCGGCGACGACCTGACCTCGAGCCCGGTATCGGCCCGGCGCTGGACTACTCGCAGGCCGTGCCGTCGCCGTCGCCGTCCATCGCGGTCGAGTAGCCGGGGTCGCCGCGGTGCAGGGGCGCCGCACCGGCGGCCCGGGCCGCGGCGCAGTTGGCGTAGCCGGCCCCCGGGGCAGGCGCCGGCTCGGTCGCGGGGGCGGGGACGGCTGCGGGGGCCGGCACCGGCTCGCCCCGGCAGGTCTGCAGCACCCGAGCGATGGCGTCGCGTTCCGCCGGCGTGACCCACAGTCCGTAGGACGCCTTCACGGCCACCTGCCGGGCGACGTAGGCGCAGCGGTAGCTCCTGTTGGCCGGCAGCCAGGTGGCCGCGTCGCCGTCACCCTTCTGCCGGTTGGCGGAGTAGTCGACGGCCAGCAGGTTCAGCGGGTCGTTGGCCAGCGCGGTGCGCTTGCCGGTGTCCCAGGCGAAGGCGCCGGTCTGCCAGGCGTTGCCGAGCGCGACGACGTGGTCGATGTCGACGCTGGTGCCGTCGCCCTTCGCGAAGGAGATCGTCGTTCCGGTGTAGGGGTCGGCGAGGATGCCGCTGTGGACGACGCAGTCGCCGGTGCCCGGCTGGACGACGGCGCCGGTCAGGTCGCGGGCGAGGATGTCGTCGCGGGTGCCGCAGCCGTTGCGGTCCACGTCGGCCCAGGGCTGGCCGAACGCGCCGCGGTCGTACCCGGTCAGCGGTGCGCGGCCCTTGACCGGCAGCGTGGCCAGGACGGCGAGCGCGGTCGGCACTGCCTGTTGACCGGGCTGTGACGATGCGGCGGGGGCGGCTTCCGCGGTGGGGGTGGACGGCGGGGTCTGGCCGACCGAGCCGGTGGAGGCCGTCGGCGACAGGCCGGCCGGTCCGCAGGCCGCCGTCCCGAGAAGGGCGGCGACGAGCGCGGCCGTGCTGAGCGCGCGGGCGCGTCGTTTCACGTGGATCCCCCGGGGTGGTCGGTCGTCCTCGACGCTAGGTGCCGCCGGGCCCGGAGCGCGGCAGGTGCCGGTGGGCCGCGCGCCGTGTCGCCGCGCGGCCCACCGGTTCGGTGTCAGCCGTCGGAGCCGTGCCCGCCGTGGCTGCCCTTGCTGCCCTTGCTGCCCGAGTGCCCGTTGCCGGCGGCGGAACCGCCGGCGCGACCGGAGTCGTCGCCCGCAGTCGCTGCCTCGTGCTCGGTCCTGTGCTCGGCTTCGGACTCGTCCTCGGCCTCGGTCTTCGCCCCGGTGTCATCGGACTCGCTGGCGGTCTGCTTCCCGTGGCCTCCGCGGGCGGCGGAGGAGACGGCTGCACCGTGCCTGCGCCCGGAGTCGAAGGTCTGGTGCGCGACCGAGGAGACGGCCGAGCCGTGGGTCTCAGCCTTGGGTGCCCCGGGCTCAGGCTGCTCGATCTCGGGCTCGTCCGCGTCCGGCTGCTCGACCTCAGGCAGCTCCGCGTCCGGCGTCGCGTCCACCGGATCCGCGTCCACCACCGGGTCGGTGACCGGGTCGGTTCCGGGGTCCCCGGCCTGGTCCTCGTCGGCCGGGTCCTCGACGGCCTGGTCCTCGACGACCTGGTCCTCGTCGCGCGCCTGGTCCTCGTCGGCCACCGGCGCGCTGTCCCCGCTGGTTGCCGACGACTCGCTCGCCCCCGGGACCGCGGAGACGAGGTCCGTGCTGCCGTCGACCGCGGTGTCCGCCGCTGGTGCCTCCGAGGACTGCGCGGTCGCCTCGAACACCTGGGCGGAGGCGGCCGCGCCGCCACCGGCCACCACGAGAGCGATGGCACCGGCGGCGACCTTGACGGTGATGCTGGCGGAGACGGCCTTGCTGAGCAGGCCGGAGAGCAGTGCGTGCACGGGATGACCCCTGGGAGTTGGGAGAACAACGTCCTGACGGGAGTCGGCAGCAGGCGCGGCCCCCTTGAGGTCGGCTCACTCCTTCGGTCGCGGGTTCCCCCGATCGAGATCCCGGTCGTCACCCTGTGCAGCGCTGCGGCCGACGGGTCCCGCCCGCGCCTGGTCCCGCCGCGCTCGGACCTTCCACCACGTGTCCGCCTCCGGACCCGTGATCAGTTGGCCATGTCCACGAATCGGCTGTAGTGGCCCTGGAAAGCGACCGTCACATTCGCGGTCGGACCATTCCGGTGCTTGACCAGCATGATGTCCGCTTCACCGGCGCGTGGTGATTCCTTCTCGTACATGTCCTCGCGGTGGATCATCATGACCATATCGGCGTCCTGCTCGATCGAATTGTGAACTGCCATTCCATCGGCGACGAAGTTGTGACCGCCGAGCACGGTGGCGTCGTATACCTCCTCGACGGCCCCGGCCTCGACCGAGACGACCTCGTCCCAGAGGAGGTCGTTGACGGCCTGGATCTCGAGTTCGGCGTCGTCGAGAATGGTGGCGACCCGCCCCAGCCGCTCTCGGCTGGGAGCGTGCTTCCACAACGCGCTGCCACAGAACGCGGTGCCCATCGCCGCCGCGAAGGCACGATGACTCATCCCACGCTCTTCGAGCACGTCACGGACGCGATCCCATACCTGCACGGGCACGGTGTCGACGTTCGGATTCCCGCCGAGCTCCCGCACGATCTCCAGCAACCGCTCGGCGGACTCCGCACGGGCGCCGTGGACGCCGATCTCGCCGAGGAAGCGCCGCTGGTCGTCGCAGCCGCTGATGTCGAGGGTCCAGCCGTCGCGGTGGCCGCTCTTCCTGGTGCGTCGGATCCGGCTGGAGATCCCGAACCGCAGCAGCAGGCGCGAGACGTCGTCGACCAGGGTGCGGCTGGTGGAGGCGTAGGAGACCCGACCACTCCGGCCATTCTTGTTCACCGTGACGGAGCCATCGGTGGCCCACAGATGCCGCAAGAACAGGGCGATCTGCTTCTTGGGCAGGGAGAAGACCGGCGCGGGCACGAACTTCTCGTGGCTGCGCAATCCGAACGACCCGACCTCGTCCAGCCAGGCGGCGATGGGGTTCCGCTCTCCGTGGGTCAGCGGGAACGGGGCACGCAACCGCAGGGTCGTGCAGCGCGCCGCCTCGTGGTCGTCACGAACCGCGACGACGCCGAAGTGCAGTGCGGCCGTGGTGACGGCACGGAGGTTGGCCTCGTCGATGGAGGCGTAGCGCAGCGGCTGGCGCTTCACGAAGCTACCGTCGCCGATCAGGTGAGCGAGCAGGACGACCTTCTCGTCTTCCCAAACGGTCATCCGGTCGGGAGCCGGCACGTGCCGCGGCACCGCGACGCGGTCACCCACCGCCAGCTCACCGAGCGGCCGGAAGCCGTCGTAGGTCAGGAACGGGTGGTTCGCCGTAGCCCGGACCGTCTTGCCCGATGCCGTCGTCAGCTGGAAGACCTGCTTGCGGCCGGTCGAGAAGACATGCGTCAGGTGCCGCCGGACGTAGCGCAGGTTGTCATTGAGCGACCACACCGGGACGTCGGTCGCACCGGTCTCGAACAGCTCACCCATCGTCGTCTCGGCACCCGTGTCCGCCCGGAGGATCCGGGTGTCCGCCGTCAGGCATCCCGACTCGCGCAGGTCGGACAGCATCGGCTTCTTGTCCTGCCGCTGCTCCGAGCCACGGTTGAGCTGACTCATCGCGATGACGGGGACTTCCAGTTCCTTCGCCAGCAGCTTCAGCGCGCGGGAGAACTCCGAGACCTCCTGCTGGCGGCTCTCCACCCGCTTGCCCGACGTCATCAGCTGCAGGTAGTCGATGACCACCAGCTTGAGGTCGTTGCGCTGCTTGAGCCGCCGGGCCTTGGCCCGGATCTCCATCATGGTCATGTTCGGGGAGTCGTCGATGTAGAGCGGTGCGTCGGCGATCTCACCCATCCGGCGGGCGAGCTTCGACCAGTCCTCGTCGGACAGGGTGCCGGCGCGCATGTGGTGCAGCGGCACCTTCGCCTCGGCCGACAGCAGACGCATGGTGATCTCGTGCTTGCTCATCTCCAGGGAGAAGATGGCGGCCGGCATGTGGTTCTTGATCGACGCCGACCGGGCGATGTCGAGCCCGAGCGTCGAGTTGTGGGTCGGGATGAAGCTGCGCCCGGCGAGGAACAGGTGGTCGCCGGCGTCCACCTCGATGCACCGCACCGGCACGCTGGCGATTGGCCGGACCTCGGTGATGAAGCGAACGCCGCGCGCGGTGAAGGTGCGCGCCCCGCGCTCCTTGTGCGCTGCCTTCTTGCGCTCGAGCCGGAAGACCTCGTCATCGGTGCTGAACGTGAGTGTGAAGCAGGTGGAGGAGGCTGCGCCACGACCGGGAACGCGCCTGCGGCTCATCCGCACCCGGTGGCCGAGACTCGCGATCAGCTCACGGACGTCCTCGGCCAGCCGTTGGTTGGTGACCGCGAACTGGACCACGCCGTTGGGTGCCACGGTGCCGCCGGTGTCGAGCAGACCGGCCAGGAGCGCCCGGCGCTGGGCGACCGAGGCCCTCAGGTAGACCGCCGGGATGTGCTTGTCGCCCAGGACACCCAGTGAGCGGAGCAACCCGGTCACCGTCCCGTGCTCGGCCCGGCACGCTGCGCACTGCACCAGGCCGGCCGACGGACCACCGCAGTCGGGACACTCAGCCGGGCGACCGACCCCGCCACTGGCGCGGAGCCGGCCGCCGCACGCCTTTCCGCAGGTCTGCACCTGGGAGGTCCTAGGCATGCACAGCTCGCCGCACATGGGGCATGGCCGGGCGGCCACCGCCGCGCGGGCCGGAAGCCGTAGGACGTATCGCAGCTCCGCCGAGGTGCGCTCGGCCACCAGGCCCTCGCCCTCGATGTAGGCGGCGATCTCCGGGTCGGCGCTGGTGTAGTGAGCAGCAGCGGACGTGCCGTCACCGAGCCACACACCCAGCGCGTAGGGAGGGAGGGGCAGCGTGGCCTCGGGCAGGTCCAGCGGTGCGGCGTTGGTGACCGAGTGGTTGAGCCGGGCTTCCTTGGTGGCGCAGCGCAAGGTCCGGGCCAGCTCCTCGGTGGTGCGTACGGCAGCGAACGTTCGCTGGTTCCGGGAGCCGTTGCAGCCGGTGCGCGCCGCCTGGGCGGATCTCCGGCTGGCCCGGTCGTCGGTCAGCCACTGGTGATGGGCGTCGGCGGCGATCACCGAGCCGTCTGAGAACTTCACCTGGTGGCACGGACGCCCGGTCATCACTCCGGTCGCGGCAACCACCGTCGTCGGGCGGCCGTCGGCACCGAGGACCTGGTCGCCGACGGCAACCTGGCCCATCGTCGTCCAGCCCGTAGGCGTGGCCAACGGGGTGTCCAGGGCCAGGGCCTTGCCTACGCCGGGCCGGGCCGCGATGACGACCATCTGGCCGGCCTGCAGGCCGTTGGTGAGCTCGTCGAGGTCGCGGATGCCGGTGGGGACGCCGCGGGCGGTACCGCCGCGCGAGGCGATGGCGTCCAGCTCGTCCATCGTCGGCTGCAGGATGTCCTCGAGGCGCGAGTAGTCCTCGCTCATCCGCTTCTCGGTGACGTCGTAGATCTCCTGCTGCGCCCGGTCGACGATGTCATCGACGTCGCCCTTGCCGCCGGCGGCGCCGTA